>CAXRIX010000153.1:0-62103 GCA_964230555.1 Bdellovibrionales bacterium | reverse complement strand
CTTTTTAATATTTCACCAATTTCTGCATCATATTGTTGTTTCCATTGAGGAGGTAAATTTCGAACATCCAAGTAGTTGGGATGTCCATTTAAAAAAGTATAATGAAACTTAACATCCATTTCTTTCGAGAATCTATTGATCTGGCGCAGGCGTGAGATATTCAAAATGTTCACCGTGCACACGGCGCTAATTTTTATGGAATCTATACCCCAGCTTCGCGCTTCTAAAATATTATTTTTCAAAGTGCTAAAGTTTCCACCATAGCGAAAGTATTCGTAAGTTTTTTCGTCTCCGTCAATTCCAATGCGGACATCGACCGATTTAAACTTACTCCACAAGTGGGCTAAGTCATAGTTGGGGATAGAGAGTTTCGAAAAATTAGTGCAGACTATTAAATCAATTTTTTTTGCAGCCCGTTCCGGGAATTGGTCCAAAAAGTAATAATGAAGGGGTTCGATCAGAGGCTCTCCGCCACAAACCCAAAACTCCTCCATAGATTCCGCATACAGAGAGATGAACTCATTGATTTGTTCTTCCGAAACAATTTTTTTGGGAAGGTGGTCGGCGTCGGCATAGACCAGCCTTTGCACCTCAGCATTGGTTTGCCATAGCTTATTCCACAAAGTGCTATTGGAAGGATGGCAGTGAAGACATCGAAAGTTACAAACTGAGCTAAAGCGAATCTCGGCGGACTTTAAGGGAAGGGGCTTATCGTCTTGCAGCGACTCGATGACCTCGGGAAGGAAGTGCGAGTATTTTTTATTATAGCGATTACGCAATGAGATACTTTTAGAGTCTTCATTCTCCTCGACACTCCAGCACCTTTTGCAACCTTTTGGTTTTTCGCCATTTAAAAACTGTTCGCGCAATCGATTGGCTTTTTCGCCCGTCCAAATCTCAGAAAATGAATGGGTTTTGAGTTCACCCATTGGCTCAAGAGAGCGCCAGCAGGGAACCACCATCTTATCGAGATGGGGTTTGACGTTCATGTGGACAAAGGGAAAAATACAAAAAGTGTCGGATTTAGCTATTCGATCAGCAATGGTCTTTTTCGAGATAGGCCCCCCTTTGCTGGTTCAATTATAGAGATTGAGCGGATGCCAAGCAAGGCGAAATCCCGACTCTAATTGTTCTGATGAGCCTCTCAAGAGTTTCCGCTGTCAGTCGTCGACAAAATCTTAAGACAAGGAACGCTATTTCTGATAAACAGAGGTTACAGATCAAGGAGTTTTAAAGTGTTAATGGGTCTTCGAATTTGTGGAATTACAGAGGGAGTCTCGCTTCTCCTTCTCTTGTTTGTTGCCATGCCGATGAAATATATAGGCGATGATCCTTCTTGGGTGCGATTTGTTGGGACTCTGCATGGATTTCTCTTTATTATCTTCATAGTCTATCTGACTGCAGTGGCTCCAAGACTTAGACTTAATTGGAAGACAGTTGGGCTTGGCTACCTCTGTTCAACCGTACCCTTTGCTTGTTTTTATTTTGATCAAAAATACTTAAAACCTTTACAAGAGATAAAACGAAAGGCTCAGTAATCGAATGGAGACAGAGTCTCGATTGTCTTGTGTATTCTTGACGATACATGAGGGGAGCTTTGAGTACATGCAGATAGAAAAAGTTTTGTTAATTTTTGAAATTAAAATCAAGGCTAAATAACTTTAAATAATGAGATTGTGATAATAACTTCACAATTTTATTAAATTTAGTAAGGGTTTTACCTCTCTTCTTTGTCTAATTTAATGTTTTAAGAGGTGCACTTGGAGAATTTTCTAAATCTTTGGGCAAAATCTGCGACGACCTCCCTAGGGCTTTTTTGGATGGCCTTTTGGGCTTTTGGTTTAGGCTACCTTATTAGCAGTATGATTCAGATATTTGTGACTCAAGAGCGCATGAAGAGAACCATGGGTGAAGCCGGAGTTAAAAGCGTGGGGCTGGGAACTTTTTTCGGATTCATTTCAAGTTCCTGCTCATTTGCTGCTCTTTCAACAACACGAGCTCTTTTCAGTAAAGGAGCGGGCTTGATCCCGTCGCTCGCTTTTTTGCTAGCTTCTACCAATCTGGTGATTGAGCTTGGAATTATTATTTCAATATTTTTATCCTGGCAATTTGTGGTTGGAGAGTACCTCGGGGGTCTCCTCCTTATTGCTTTAATGGTATTGCTTGTGAAACTGACACTGCCCAAAAAACTGGAAGACGCGGCACGAGACCGGGCAAAACAAAAACAATCTGATTCAAGCACCGAAGACATTCCCGATTGGAGAAAGCTAATCCGATCTAAGCAGGGTTGGGTGCGAGTATCCAAGCAGTATATTATGGAATGGCTAATGGTATGGAAGGATGTTTCAATTGGTTTTACAGTGGCCGGAATGATTGCCGCGTTTGTACCAAAAGCGTTCTTTGAAACTTTGTTTATAGGCTCCTCAGAAAGTGATCCAGAATTTTGGCAGGTTCTTTCGCAGTCTGTTGTGGGGCCAGTGGCGGCTTTTTTTACCTTTATAGGGTCTATGGGCAACATTCCACTGGCGGCCGTTTTGTTTTCCAATGGAGTCAGTTTTGCTGGAATTATGGCCTTTATCTTTAGTGACCTGGTGGTCTTCCCCGTGCTACGGATCCAAGCCAAATACTATGGTTGGAAAATGGCTCTCTACATTTTGGGCGTGTTCCTTGTGATCTTGGTGGGAAGCTCTTTGATTATGCATTACGGCTTTGCGGCTTTTAATCTTTTACCTGACCCATCAAGTGCCAAGGCCGTGACCGATCGTGAATTTTTTAAAGTGGATTACAGTTTCTTTTTAAACCTTCTTTTCCTAGCTCTATCGGGGGCGGCCATTTATTTATATAAAGCCAATGAAGATGATTCTGATTCCCAGGGAGACCCAAAATTAAGCGAGCAGATTCTGTTTTGGGTCTCGATGGTGGCCTATAGCTGGTTAACGATAGGTGTCGCTATCCATTTAATGATTTAAATCCTGAAATATGGGAAGAACCGGTTTTCTTGGTGAGTTTTCTTGCCATTGGAGGCTTCACCTGGGTAAAACGACCTATGTCTTTGCTGGTTTCAGTTAACAAGCTCCAAAAAACAATGGGATCCAAGCAGTTGTTTGATGGCTTAAGTTTCGGAGTCTCCGAGCGTGAGCGGGTCGGTCTATTGGGGCCCAATGGATCCGGCAAATCGACTCTCCTTAAGATCCTCGCCGGTTTGGAAACCCCGGATGAAGGTGAAGTGGCGCAAAGTAAGAATGTGAAAATAGCCTACGTGTCGCAAGATGAAGTTTTTCCTGAAGAGCAGAATGTCTTAGAGGTCGCCGTCCAGCATCTAACCGAAACCAAGATGGATGACATGGAAGCTCAAGTTCAAGCTTCAATGTATCTGAGTATTGTTGGGTTTGAAGATTTATCTCAAAAGGTAAAGTCCCTCTCTGGAGGTTGGCGAAAACGCCTAAACTTAGCGATCGCTTTTTCCCAAGAACCCGATCTTTTGATTTTGGATGAACCAACCAACCACATGGACTGGGATGGCATTTTGTGGCTTGAAAACTGGCTGAAGTCTTACAAGAAATCTTTTTTACTGGTCAGTCATGACCGTGCTTTCCTTAACAGTCTGTGTAATAAAACTATGGAAATCAATCGACTTTATAAAGATGGTTACCTGGCTTTTGATTGTGGCTATGAAAAATTCTTGGAGCGTAAACAAGAGTATATTCAAGCTCAGATCAGTCTGCAGGATTCAATGTCCAACAAGGCACGACGCGAGGTTGAGTGGCTGCGAGCCGGAGTGAAAGCGCGAACCACAAAAAGCCGAAGTCGAATCAACGAGGCTCATGAGCTTTTAGATCAGTTGGCAGAAGTGAAATCGCGGAACCGATCCGCTAAAGCTAAGGTTCGATTAGAGATTGATTCAGCGGGAAAACTCTCGAAGAAGTTAGTTGAAATGAAGGGGCTGTCGGTTGCCTACGACGATAATTGTTTGGTGCGGAACCTCGATCTGACTTTAGGTCCTAAAACCTGCCTGGGACTTCTTGGTTCCAATGGCAGTGGAAAAACCAGCCTCTTGAAAGTTATTGAGGGTCAGGCAAAGAATTACACGGGTGATCTGTTTAAAGCCGACGGACTTCAAATTGTCTATTTCGACCAAAAACGCCACACTCTTCCCCAGGATCAAGACTTGGTTGAGTATCTTGGCGATGGCTCTGATCATGCTCTGTTTAAGGGAGAATCGGTTCATGTCGCGGCCTATGCCAGTCGGTTTCTTTTCCCTTCAGAGAAGATGAAATTAAAAATATCTCAGCTCTCGGGCGGGGAGCAGGCGCGATTGCTTTTAGCCAAAATATTATTGCAGCCCGCCGATGTCCTGATTCTCGATGAGCCAACAAACGACCTTGATATTGATAGTATTGAGGTTTTAGAAGAAACCTTGGCACAGTTTGATGGTTTGGTTTTGTTGGTTTCCCATGACCGATATTTTCTTTCGGGGCTCTGCCATCAATATTTGGCCTTAGATGGTGGCGGCGGATGGACACTTTATTCTGATCTCAACCAATGGTTAAAAAGTGAGAACAAAAAAAGCAAGGATTCCAGTCATAGTGAAACCAAGGTCAAAAGCAGTGCTCCCAAGCCGCACAATAAAAAGGTCAAATTAAGCTATAAAGAAAAACGACAGCTAGAGACCATCGAAACCGATATTGAGAAGGCTGAAAACGAACTCTCGGCAGCCCAGGCGACGCTAGAGAACCCAGAGGTTTTTTCTGATCATAAAAAAATGCAAGAGGCCAGCCAGGTGGTGCAAGACAAGCAGGAGAAAGTCGATGAACTCTATCAGCTTTGGACCATGCTTGAGGAGAAATCCAAGAAATCTTAAAGGTTGCCAGGAGCCGAAAGGCAATGGCACATCGCTTGCTTTAGCATGGGGTTTGACCCATCGACAAATGACAAAAGCCAGGGTTTAGGGGAGAACTAACCGTATGTATCAACTGCGTGATTATCAAAAAGAAGCTGTCGAGAACACCTTGCAATACTTTCGGAAAAAACGCGATCCGGCGGTCATTGTTCTGCCCACCGGAGCCGGCAAAAGTTTAGTGATTGCCGAGCTTGCCAAAATTGCCAAAGGACGTGTTCTGGTCCTTGCTCATGTTAAAGAATTGGTCGAGCAGAACCACGAAAAATATCAAAGCTACGGTTTGCAAGCCGGAATTTACTCAGCAGGCCTTAATCAGAAAGACTCCCATCAAAAAGTGATTTTCGGAAGTATTCAATCCGTCGCAAGAGCCAGTGATGATTTCTTCGAAGAGTTCACCCTTTTAATTATCGATGAATGTCATCGCGTCAGTCTTGAACAGGAAACACAATACAGTCAGGTGATAAAAAAGCTAAAGAGAAACAATGAAGATCTATGTATCCTTGGTCTGACCGCGACTCCCTTTCGATTGGGCCTTGGTTGGATTTATAATTACAGTCATCGTGGCGTCGAAAAGACCCAGGAGGCGCGATTTTTTAAACATTGTGTGTTCGAGCTTCCCTTGCAACACATGATTCAAAGAAAATATCTGACGTCACCGGTGAAAATCGATATTCCCGTAACCAGTTATGATTTTTCCGAGTTAACCGACTCTGGCAAGGGTTACACAATGGCGCAATTGGAAGAAGCTTTAAAAAAGCAGCGGCGCCTGACCCCATTGATAATTAAAAACGTCATTGATATTACTGAAAGTTACGACCGCCAGGGTGTGATGATCTTTAGTAGCACAGTAAAACACGCCAAAGAGATCTTAGAGTATCTGCCTGAGGGACAGGCGAGACTTATCCTTGGCGATACCGAAGGTGGTGAACGTCAAAAAATTATTGAGGACTTTAAAGAAAAGAAGTTTAAATATCTTGTCAATGTATCGGTCCTGACCACTGGCTTTGATGCTCCCCATGTCGACGTCATAGCCTTACTGCGCCCGACCGAGTCGATCAGTTTGTACCAGCAGATTATCGGACGCGGCCTCCGCCTGTCGGACAATAAGAAAGATTGCTTAATCCTGGACTATACAGGTATGAGTCACGATCTTTATAGCCCTGAGATCAGTGACAAGAAGCCAACACCGGAATCGGTGACGGTTCAAATTCCTTGTCCTGAATGTGGGTTTGAAAACCATTTTTGGGGCAAAGTCGACGACGATGGAAATATCTCTGAACACTATGGCCGAAAATGCCGAGGTGGAATTCAAAACCAAGAGACATTAGATTTTGAGCCTTGTGGTTACCTGTTTCGCTATAAAATATGCGAGAAGTGTTCGGCCAAAAATGAGATCACAGCAAGAAATTGCTCACAATGTGACAATGTTTTAATCGATGCCGATGCTAAGCTTAAACAGGCTCGACTGTCCAAAAATGCCCACGTTCTGACTCCGGATTCTGTCGAACTCTCTAAAAAGCAGGATAAAAATGGCAACCCATTTTTAGAGGTGCGATACTATGACTTCGATGCTCAATACCTTTCTGAAATTCATTATTTAAATAACCCAACCAGTTTAAAGAAATTTCAGGTCAATTTTCTTCGCTCACATCTGAAAAGGCCTGAAATTAAAAAAACATTTGCGACGGTCGACGATGTTCTTAAGGCGCAAGGCACGTTTCGAATGCCTTCGTTTGTGATTGGCCGCAAACAAGGGAAGTTTTGGCGAATAACAGAGAAAATATTTGCTGAAGAGTTTTTATAAAACTTTTTAAAAAATAAGATCAAGGCTTTCATTGCGGCTTCTGGCGACGGCTGTCCCCATCCCTAAATATTGTAGAATTTCCTTGCCGCCTACAGTTTTTCAAAGCCTTGCGGTTCCTCCACTTTTAAAAACCGAATACTACCAGGATAAATCCAAACTTTCCCATCCTTGGCTTTCATTCCGCCAATCACTGCGTAGACCACACCAAGAAGGGCCAAGGCCACTAGCATCGGAATGCCAATCAAGACAAAGATTAGGATAAGGCACACAATCGAATAAAGAACTTCGGAAATAATCCAGTTAATCACAATCCGACCATGGCGATCGATGTACTCGGATTCTTCCTTTTTCATGAGCCAAATAATCAACGGGGCTGCAAAACCTAAAAGTGGAACGATAAAACCACTGAGCTGTGAGAGGTGTAAAAACATGGCCCACTCTTTTTCACTCATACTTTGGGTTGCTTGGTCAAAGCGGAAAGACAATGAGGAGCCTCCATTATCGATGATATTTGCTTTCATTTTGACAAACTCAGCCTCAGAAATAGCACCGGACTCTTTCAGTTCATGGAGTTTTTTTAATTCATCAAGATTCGACATGGCTTAGGTCCTTTAAAAATCCCTTTTACCAACAAAGAGGACGCTGGCCAAGACGGAGGTGTAATTATGTGTTTGGCCATTCGAAATCCTGAATTATTTATAATTTGGGGGTGAGGAACTGTGTCGCGATACCAATGAAGACCCTTCGATCTAGTGACTTTCTTTAAAAGCGTCGTGTCCCTTTTTACGCAGCTCGTTCATGAGAGTGAAAATTTCAACCGAGGGCGTGAGATTTTGGTCCATTTTTTCAACCTCTTCCTCTAAAGACGCCTCCAGGTCTAAGGACAGGTCCATCAGCTCGGCCATCCATTGGGAGTACTGCACCTTAAGGCTGTCGTCGGTGGCGGTCGTTGGATACAATTGAGCGGCTGTGGCGATAGACTTCTGCAGACTTTCACTGGCTTCGATATCAGCAAGGGTGATGACTCCGCCTTGTAGAGAGCTAGCAATTTGTTTAAAATGAGTTTCCACAAGTTTCATTTCTTCTGCTAAAGCATTGTTGCTATGGGCCCAGGTTGTGGTGGAGGCGATGAATAGAAGTGTAGCAATAATTGTTTTCATAATGGCTCCTTATTTTCTTACAATAAAATTTCGCATCATAGAATGGTCTTCGTGTTCCAGGATATGACAATGGAATAGAAACTTTCCAGCATGGTCATTAAAACGTTTTATAATTCGGACTCGATCGCCGGGAAGGACGGCTATGGTGTCTTTCCAGCCTCCGTCAAAAACTACGCCTTTGCTGTAAGGGCCATGTATTCGCTCAATAACTTGAAATTGCGAGCCGTGAACGTGCATGGGGTGAATCATACCAGCATTGCTTAAATCAAATTCCCAAACCTCTGTGGAACCCAAATTTACGGTCTCTTTGGGGCGGGCCCCTTGCATATCGTACTCAAGTCCATCAATGGTCCAGCCCACACCCTGTTTGGGCATCAGTTGAAAACTCTTGGGTGATTCTGGATTAACGGCTTCAGAGAGACTTATTGGGTCGAACTTGGAAAGACGGTCGGGCAGGGTGAAAGGGGTGTCGACCTTTTCCTGAACAGAAAACTTGTATACAGTAAACGGCTTTGAGTTTTCATTTTCGACAAGAGGAACACTTAAAAGTTCAATCTCGTCACCAACATCTTTATTAGAAAAATCCACCAGCACGTCGATGCGTTCACCGGGTGTTAGAAGTATGTTGTTTAGATCAACTCTTTCGGGCAACAAACCACCATCAGTACCAATGAGGTGAAGGGGTGAGCCATCACTCCATTGCAGTCGATAGGGAAGCGCATTCCCACCATTAAGAAAGCGTAAGCGGTAGGCTTCTGAACGGATAACTTTCTGATTGGGAAAATCACCATTGACCAAAAGTCGATTGCCAATTTTTCCCATCATTATGTCGTGTCCAGACTGCACATAAATCAGTTGATTGTCTTCTCCAAAGTGACGATCTTGCAAAACAAAGAACAACTCATTGTCTCCAGAGGGGAGGTTTAAAGCATCTTCCTCATCGTCGCGAACAATAAAGAGTCCAGCAAGACCATGATAGACCTGGTAGCCTGTGCGGCCGTGGGGGTGAGGATGATACCAGTAAAGACCGGCGCGATTTGTAACCTCTAAATTGTATGTATAGCTCTCACCCGCGTCTATGGCATAAGAAGGGTGGCCGTCTTGGGCTTCTGGTAAGTGCAGTCCGTGCCAATGAATAATTGAGGGCTCCCTCAATTGATTGTGGAAATTAACTTTAAGGTTTTGTCCACTGCGGACTTCAATTGCGGGCCCTAAAAAAGATTGTCCTGAACGAAGAAGTGACGAGGCCCCTTGTACGATCAATCCGTCAAAATGGAGCATGCGGGTCGCTTCGCCCGCTAACATTGAGACCATCCCTTCTCGCGCCGTCAGGTTAATTTCTGAAAGGGTTTGGGAAAATATCTGCTCAGCTTTTACCAATGGACTGTAATATAAAACTGCAGCTGTAGTCGCCGCCGTGCTAATAAAATCTCGTCTTTTCAAAGTCCCCCCTCGAATTGTATTTGAAGCCGATTCTTAGTGCCTTAAAGGTATCTTGTCCATTGAGTTGTTGAAAAAAGACCATAGATTTTAATTGAGGGCCCCAATAAACATCCAAGCCCCCATAAGCATCATCATTAAGTTTTCTGTCAAAGATATGAAGCCCAGCGGCACGTTGCTATCGCCGCCAACACAGGCGCATTTCAGCTCCCTCTTGTCGATATAGACGGCTTTAATGACTGAGGCAGCTCCTACGGTTCCGATAAAAATAGTGAGAGGACAAATGACAAGCAAGCCGACCTCAGCAATCATGCCAATGCCGCCCAGAGCTTCAATAAAGGGGTAGATATAAGCGTAGCGCACCCATCGCATACCAATTAGGTCATAAGTAATAAATTGGTTGCTGAAGGCCTCAAGGTCGCGAAGCTTAAGGATGGCTAGAACGCTCATGCTGATCATTACAAAAAACTGCAAAGTCTTTAAAGGAACAAGAGACTGGTAAAAAAGCCAACTGAAGGCTGCTGCCAACCCCAGGGTCACTGAGAAAACTGCGATAATCGGAGTGTACGATAAAGTCTCTTTGTTTTTTGCATCGTCTTTCCCAAAGTATTTCAAAAGGTCCTCATGTCCACCGATTCGTTGACCGTCTATAAATGTTTGTGGAGTTGTTGTGACACTGTGTTTTTCTTTGAAGTCGTCGACCTCTTGTCGTGAGGTCAACTTGTGGTCGACGATTTCGAAGTTGTGTCGCTTTAGTAAGTCCAATGATTTGAGTCCGAAGGGGCAGACATGTTCGTCGGTCATCATTCTATATATCTCGGCTTTTTTTTGCATAGAGGTTTCCTTTTTCCTAACCCTTTAGTAGGTGTATCCAAGTCCTACGCCAACGGTATCAAATGTCCGATTGTAGTTGGCGGTAAAAGACAGATGTTTCGTCTGTCTCCATTCAAGCTCAGTATAAAAATTTCGAATGGAACTATACTCCACGTTCATTTGTAGGCGGTCTGTCAGTTGAATCATATTCTCGAACTCAATCTCAAAAAGCTCATCTTCAAGCAAAGGTTGGTATTTTAAATCCATTTCTATATTGAGAGGAAGCAGCCAGGTGAAGCCGACTGTGGGAGAAGCTTCTGACGCGACGTCGCCTTTCTGCTCGATACGGCCTCCTAAATAGAGACTTAAAAATCGAGTTAAAGTTCGAGCCATGTGAACTTCACCTTCATAATTGCCTTCATAATTTCCTATAAAGTCATACTCAAATTGATAATAGGAGCTAAAAAACTTTCCTTCAACTCGTGAATAATTGTATTGGGCTAAAATTTTATTACGAAAGAAAAAACTTTCGGTGAGGTTAAACTCTTTAGACTGTTTGCGCATCTGTGTGAACTCTTTTGCGCCAGGGTTGGCCTCGTAACGCACAATTCGAGTCATTCCATCCATCATGTGATACAGAATATGACAGTGAAAAAACCAATCTTTTTCTTCGCTAGCGGCAAACTCTATGACCGTTGTGCTCAGTGGCGCGACGTTCACCGTATGTTTTAAAACCGACCATTGACCTTGTTGAGTCATGACGCGAAAGAAGTGTCCGTGCAAATGCATAGGATGGTTCATCATTGTGGTGTTTTTCATAACAAAGCGAACGCGTTCTCCCTTTTTGATGCGAATATAGGTTTCCGGGCCCAACGGTCGCCCATTGATTGTCCAAACGTAATTCTCCATGTTGCCGTTTAAAGTGAAGGGAATAATTCTCAACGGTTTATCTGTATTGGTATCAATTGGAATTTTGGCTTTTAAAGCTCCGTAAGTCAGTTCATTAAAGAGGGGGAGTTGGCCATTGTGCCCAAGGTAGTTCTTCTTCATCGTTTCTGGTGCTTGATTCATAATACGAAACATTTGCCCATCACTGGGTTGAACCGAGCTTTGCAGGGTTTTCTTTGGCTGTGGAAAGGTTTCGGCGTCGAACTTCAGATGGGCCTTTGTGATTTCAAGTTGACTTGTTGCCGACTTAGGCAATTTCTGCTGATTTTTCAGTCCTGGAGCGACTGAAGAATCAAGACTCTCCGGTTGGTGATCCCTAATTTTATGGTCCATGTTGTTATGATCCATGTTGTTATGATCCATGTTGTTGTGGTCCACTGAGTCTTCAGATTTCTCGTCCATTTTGTGTTCCATCATAGGCATCAACATTGCCATAGAGGGGAGTGTGTATTTCTGTTTCAACTCGTCGTTTATATCTCCAGGGATATCTCGAAATTCATTTTTGTAAACCATGGCAAACTCTTTCCAGAAGCCCATACCGGGCATGCCCATCATCTCTCCCATGGTAACGCCTATGGGCTGGGCCCAAGGCATTTTCGGCGCCGACACAATGTTTTTGCCGGCAGGTCCTATAAGAATCGAGCTGTATCCTGAGTTGTCAAAAGATGTGGCTCGAAGCTCCAGGCGTTTGTTGGGGGTGGTGGCAACGATGACGTCATAGGTTTCTGCAACGCTAATTGGTAAAATATTAACGTCAACGGGCTCCACCGGTAACCCGTCAGCCGCCACAACAGTGATGGGGCCTCCCGCATAGGTTAGTTTAAAAATACTGGTGGCAGAGCCGTTGATAATTCGCAGTTTTACTTTTTCGGGTGGGTTTTTATCAGAGAAGATCTCAATTTTTGGGTGGCCATTGGCTGTAAAGTGATCGTAGGCCACGTCCGCATAGTCCATGCCCCCCATTCTCTGTAAACTGTTGCGCCATTTCGTAAGAGCAGTTCCAGTTTGAAAAGCTTTCAACCAAGATTGGACAGTGTCCTTAAATAGATCATAGTACTCTCCATCTCGTTTTAAGTTTCGTTGAACCAATGAACCCGGCTCATCAGTGAGGTCAGCCAGAAGTATGGTGTCCTCATTAGCAGAGTCGGTCTGCTCTGCGGGGAGAAACCGTAGAGCTCCATATATTCCATCCTCTTCCTGAAACATGACATGGGAGTGGTACCAATAAGTTCCCGTTTGTTTGATTGGAAATTCGTAAATTTTCTCAGCGTGAGGTTCGATGGGGGCAGAGTTTACAAAAGGGACTCCATCCATCTCGTTGGGAAGGATAATCCCGTGCCAATGAATCAAAGTCTTTTCGTCGGTGGTGTTGACCACCCTAATTTGTGCTGTATCGCCATAATGGAAAGTCAATTCAGGGGCCGGTATGGTGCCATTAACGAGAAACTTGTCTTTGAAGGTTTTGCCATCGACCTCCACATCTCCTTTTGAAATAGTAAGCTGATACTTTGTGACGTTAGCCTCAGCGAGGCTGGGGACCATAATCAAAACTCCCAAAAATACCAAAAACGCTCGTTGGATCAAAAGAACCTCCAATTCAATATACTGGGGGGTAGTATATTGCTTTTTCTACGTTTGTAAAGTAGTTTTGGTTTAGGGTATTGTCTGAATGAATACATCTCCCGTAATTCATGGATTTGTTTAAAAAGGTTCACAGTATGGCTAAGAAGAAAAAGAAGAAAACAAGTGAGCAAACCGGAGCTAACCACGCCAATTTGCTTCCGAAGCTCAACCGTGCTGAGGGGCAGTTGGGGGGTGTGAAAAAAATGATTGAGGAGCGCCGCTACTGTCCGGACATTATTCAGCAAGTCAGAGCGGCTCGGACGGCATTAGCAGCCATTGAAGCCGCATTGATCGAGTCTCATATCCGTTGCTGTGTGCAAAAGAGTTTTGAGGAAGGTTCTCCGGAAGACAAAAACGAAAAGATCAGTGAGGTCGTAAGTCTTTTTAAAAGTGCCTTATCAAAAGGGGTCAATCTTTAAGAAGTTTAGGGCAAGTCGTATTAAAAGTCGGAGGCCGTTTCGGTCGAACAGGTTTTATAATATTTCAGGATTAAGTAAAAACACTAGATAACTTGAAAAAACTGGGGCTCAAAGTTTACTCTACAGCTTAATTAAACAATTGAATATTGATGCAAGCTGGCTGACGGATCAGCCCTTTTAGGGCCGATCAGTGAATTGTTGCCTAAATCAGAAATTCTTTAAGATTACCAAGATAGAAATCAAGGTCTTCTTTGGCTAATTTCGTTCCGTCGCCCTTTGAGCGAGGGCGTTTTGGAGCCGGAGGTGGCTGATCGTTAAATGTCGGGCAATAAAAGGGACTTAAAACCCGGTGATCATTTTCAGGCTCATCCAGCAAGTAAAAACCCAGTAAGTCGTTGTTGGAATCGACCATAACCAGCTTTTTTTCCTCAATTGTGACCGGTGAGGATTCAGCCAAGGCCAAGCCTTTTTCGGTGGGTTGCCAAAGGATTCGGTCTTCTTCAAAGACGTGGTTTCCTTCGTCTTCTTTGTCGATGTAAAGAACCACCAATCCTGCTTCATTTTTCTCTGAGATTTCTCTGTATTTAATATTCATTGGAGTAGCATAGTGAATGATTGGGCCCGAGTCCAGCCATGAATTGCTATGTCACGCTCTATTTGCTCTGTTTTAGGGGACTTAGAAGACTTGAGAGGCCAAGGAATTTGACATCTTAAGGGTTTGAGCCAAGTTTCAACTAATAACCCCCATGCTGCAAAATCATAAGATAGGCCGGTTTTACAAATTGCTTAATTCGACGAACTTCTTATAGGTCGAACGAGACAGGAAAATCCATAACGGGGTGAAAAGCATGGTGAGAAAAACAATCAAAATAACGATGTTGTAAGAATAATCACCAATAATTTTGAGGTTGAATGCAATGGCCGCCATAACGAAGGTGAATTCCCCCAATTGTGATAAAAGGGCTCCAGCATAAAAGCTTTCCTGCCAGCTGCGGCCCAGAAGCTTTAAGATGACCATATTGACGAAGGTGTTGATGCCAAGAGACAAGAGGGCCAAGGTCGCCACCACGATCCATTCGTTTTTAAAAAAGCTGAAATCAACGAGCATTCCCACAGAGCAGAAAAATATGGCGAGAAAGACGATCCGAAAAGGCTCAAGGGATTCATGCACCCAGTGATTTTGCCTGAAGGTTCGGATGATCGCGCCGGCTATAAAAGCCCCTAAGGCCGAAGACAAATGAAAGGAGCTACTGATAAGAGAAAGACCCAAGGCAAACGATAAAGCCGAAAGAATCTGATACTCTTTGTCCTGGCTGATGACGTCTAAAAATTTAATTTTTTTAGTGGATAGCTTGCTAACGGCAAACAGAAGTCCTGCTAAACCCAAACCCCCGACCACCTGTAGAAAAATTTCGGATTCTAAGTTTGCCGACTTATCAAACAAGCCCAAAACCATAAGCATAGGAACCAGCGCCAAATCTTGCGCAATCAATATCCCTAAAACATCTTTCCCAACTTTGCTTTGAAATTCACCCTTCTCTTTCAAATACTGAATGACCACTGCCGTGCTGCTAAGGCTCAGAGCAAAAGCGAAAAAAATCGACTTTTCAACAGTCCACCCAAACAGATTGCCGAGCCCTAAGATGGCAAGCAAGGTCACAATGATCTGTAGAACTGTTCCACCCACTGAAATTTTCCAATTGCGTAGTAATTCTTTGAATTCAATTTCCAAACCAACAAAAAACAAAAGCAAAACGACGCCAAAGGAGCCTAAGTGACTAAGAAAAACCTTATCGTTGACCAATGAAAATCCACTGGGGCCGATCAAGACGCCAGAAACCAGGTAAGCAATGACACTTGATTGTTTGAAATAGTGCAAAATTAAGGAGCTAAAGACCAGAAATAAAAGGACGACAGTCACTGGAAAAAGGTAAGGATCCGTGTGCATCGATCAGTCTCTTAAGTCTCGTTAATATTTAAAATCGATGCAATTTCAGAGAGCACAAGCTCTTCGCGATCACTCAGTTGGCTGTCGGCGGTCAAAGACTTTTGCGCCACTTTGAAGATCTCTTGTGCTCGTTCGGGATCATTTTGAAAAACAGACAATCGCATGACAGCCCGCTCTCTTCCAAGTTCGTAGTCTCTTTCAAAAAGAGCCACGAGATTCAAGTAAATATCCATAAATTGGTCGTCGGACAAGGCGTCGACATAGGGCGTGGCTAATAGGAAGTCAATAAAGCCATCCACCTCAATTTCTTTCAAAGGTCCATCAGAAATCGAAACCCAAACATAAGCCGCAGCCGCTGCTCGCACAAAAGCTTCTTCATACTGTCCATTTCCCTGTGGCATTGGAATCTCCTTTCCATTGCAACTTTCCTAAGAGAGTTTACCCTTGAAGAGCATAGCGTGGGTCGTCGCAAAGAGCAAAGCGGTTAATGAATCGAATTCAAATGGTAGGCTTTATTTGAAGCCAAATTACCACGAATAACGATATCATTCGCATTTTGAATACCTATCACGACATTTATTACTCAAAGTTAGCTTGCGCACAAAAGGACGCCTGTATTTTCCTTACTTTGACTCGTTCCAAAGTATAAGGTTTCTAGACATTCCCTTCATAGGAACTTCATTCATCGGCTCACAACCAAAGCTATTATTATCTTTTGTACATCAGTAAGGGAGAAGTCTTCCTTCAATAATCATCTCATAGAAAGGATAATATGAAAGCCACAGGATTCGGTGTTAAAGGAGCTAAAGACAAATTCCAACCTTTTCAGTTCAGTAGAAAGGATCCAGGAGACAATGAAATAGCAGTTAAAGTTACCCATTGCGGTGTCTGCCACTCAGACGTGCATCAAGCCCGCGATGATTGGGAAAACACCCAGTATCCGTGTGTTCCGGGCCACGAGGTGGTGGGTGAGGTCACACAGCTTGGAAGTGCCGTTTCAGACTTCAAAATAGGAGATCGTATTGGGATTGGTTGCATGATCAACAGCTGTCAGGAATGCGATCCTTGTCATGGAGATCTTGAACAGTTTTGTGAAAGTGAACAGGGATGTACGCTGACCTACAACGGCTATAAAAACTCCGATAAGATTAATTCTTACGGTGGTTACAGTGACAATTTCGTCGTGCGAGATCGCTTTGCTCTTAAAATTCCCGATAGCCTTGAATCAAAATATGTCGGTCCAATTATGTGTGCCGGAATTACCGTCTATTCACCCATGAAGCATTGGAACTTAAAAAAAGGTCAAACCTTAGGTGTGGCCGGCGTCGGCGGTTTGGGTCATATGGCTATTAAAATTGGCAAGGCGTTGGGAGCAAAAGTCACCGCCTTCACTCGAAGTGAAGACAAAAAGGACGAAATCCTTGAAATGGGCGCAGATAAAGTTGTGATTTCTGAAAATGACGATGAGATGCAGAAAGCGGCCATGAGCCTTGATATGCTCATCGACACAATTCCAGTTCAACATGATATCAATCCCTACATTCAACTGATGAGACCTAACTCAAACTTGATTGTCGTCGGTAACATGATGGGCTTTGAAAATGTCGACAGTGGTAGCCTTGTTTTCAACCGCATTACCCTAGCAGGTTCTTTGATTGGCGGCATCGCTGAAACACAAGAGGTATTGGACCTTTGTGCCAAGCATGATATTCGGCCCTCGGTAAAAATAATTAATATTCAAGAAATTGATTCTGTTTTTGATGCATTAGCGAATGGTGACACCGGAAACTTCCGCCATGTTATTGATATGGATTCTTTGCGCGGCATGGATTCCGAAAAACTGAAAAATGCCGACTCAATCGATGATCCGTCTCGTGGGCAGTACGCTCAGTAGATACTGTAAACTATTTGGCGCCTCTTAGCTCTTCAACGAATAAGCCCTGCTAAGAGGCGAGCCGCATCAATTGGCCACACAGCCAAGCTCCGTAGGTTCCCACAACATAACCGAAAACTGCCAACAGGACACCCACTGGAGCCAGCGACGGGTGAAAGCAGCTGGCGACCACAGGCGCGGAAGCGGCTCCGCCCACATTGGCTTGCGAGCCCACGGCAATATAAAACAAGGGGGCTTTAATCATGCGGCCAACAAAGAGTATTAAAAAGGCGTGAAAAGACATCCATATCAATCCGATCACAAACAAAGACGGATGTTTCAGTATTTCCGTAATATTCATATGCATACCAATGCTGGCAATCAGAACATATAAAAGTACGGTTCCCACCTTCGAGGCTCCAATGTGTTCGATCTTTCGAACCGGAGTGAACGAAAAACCAAGGCCTAGGGTTGTCGCAGTTATTACAAGCCAGAAGAATGAAGAGGTCAGGCTAAACTTCGCCATACTAGGAAAGTTTACCTGAAAAAACGGGGCCACAGCGTCTGCCACCAAATGAGAAAGTCCCATTAAAGTGAACCCAAAGGCTGCAATCATCATCAGGTGATGGGTGCTTGGTGTTTTCTCGTTCTTATGTTGAAAATCCTGCATCTTCTTTTTCAAATTATTCAAAGCCCGAGTGTCTGCGCCGACTGCGGCATCAATCTTATCAGCACGAGCAGCCATTATTAAAAGAATCGCCATCCAAAGATTCGCGACCAATATATCAACCACCACCATCAGTGAAAACAACGGTCCGTCGACTTGAAAGATCTCTTTCATGCTGGCTTGGTTAGCGCCGCCGCCAATCCAAGTGCCAGCCACTGTCGTTAGGCCTCGCCATAGGTTCTCACTTCCGATTTCATTCACTAAGCCAGGTAAAAACCAACCGGCTGCCAAAACAGCTATCGGTCCACCTAAAATGATTCCTAATGTGCCAGTGAAAAACATGATTAAGGCTTTTGGGCCCAACTTGACGATTTCTGTAAGGTCAACACTCACGGTCAGCAAAACAAGAATGGCAGGCAGTAAATACCGAGATGATACAAAATAGAGTTTTGAGCTTTCTCCATCAATAATTCCAAAAGTATTCAACAGCCCTGGGATGAAATAGCAAAGAAGTAACGAAGGGACGACAGAATAAAACTTTTGAAACAAAGGTTGCTTTTCAGAATAGAAAATAAGGCCGAGTATGGCGAAAAGAAGACCCAAGACAACAGCGTCGTTGGTAATAAGTGCCTGTTCCATTTAATACCTACCGATAGTCAAAAACATGAAGTTTCAGTTCATGAACGAGTTTTTTTATCAAAAAAGCTCCGCGCTGACTGCAGCCATCTTCATTGATCCTTGGCGAGTAGACAGCAATCCCAAAATTTTCTGGAGCGACTGTCAAAATTCCACCAGACACTCCACTTTTAGCCGGAAGGCCGACTTCGTAGATCCACTGTCCAGAGTAATTGTACATACCACAAGATAGCATAACACTCATCAAGCGTCGGAGATTGGTCACACCGATCAATTGTTCCCCTTGCATTGAAACACCTTTACGGGCCAGGGTCGCTCCGAATCGTGACAGACTGTCAGTGGTCACTTCGATGGAGCAGTGTTTGAAGTAAAGCTGCAGAACTTCTTCCACGGGGTTCTCAAGCAGCTCAAAGCCTTTTAAAAGATGAGCAAGGGCTCGATTGCGCGATGCCGTCTGCATCTCTGAATTAAAAACAGCCTGGTTGATTGTCATTTCTTGGCAGCCAAACATTTTGGCAAAGTATGCCAAAGACTTTTCAAGGGCATGCTTACCAAACTTCGATATCAGCAGGTCAGTAACCGCAATGGCTCCGGCGTTGATCATCGGATTAAAGGGGCGTTGGTATTTATCCAATTTGATAATCGAGTCAAAAACGTCCCCTGTTGGTTCGACTCCTACTTTTTCATCAATCTCGTCTTCACTAAAATTTTCCAAAGCCAGTAAGTAAGCGGGCACTTTCGAAATTGACTGCAAAGTGAACGCGGCCTCGCTATCTCCACAAGAGATGACCTGGTCGTTTAAGTCACAAATGCTCATCGAAAACAGCTCGCCATTAACCTTTGCAAGCTCGGGTATGTAAATAGCTGTGCGACCCGACGTTATTTTTGCGGCCTCTTGATAGGCTGCTTCTATAGATTGCTGTAAACTCAATTCCGCCTCCGAAGATGTCACCGAAGATCTAAGAAAAACAAATTGAAAGCGTCTCTTCAAGGTAAAAAGAAGCGGTTATGACAAAATTATAGGTAATATTCAAAACGCCAAGACTTCAGTTCAAGAATTTAACTCTGCAGGGGGCTGTTCACTGCTGCGCTGATGGGTGAAGAATTTTTACAGCCTTTAGGAGTCATTAGGCTAATAACGAGAAATCGTTACAATCGTAGCCCACTGGCACTTCGAAACTTTCTTAATACCCCTGTAATCCCTTATAGTTTGCTCCTAAGACCGAGGGGGAGACATGGCATTCATCATTTCTTTTTTACTTTCATTTTCAGTTTACGCCGACTTTGGATTTTTCACTGAAGTGGATGGTCTTGACAATGAAGAGGTCAAATCTAAAATCTTCAAAATTTACACTCCAGCCGGCCAATACTCCTCTTTACCTCTGGAGAACAAGCCAGTTCTGTTGAGCGGAGCCAAAAATCTTCTTGCTGAAGGCGAAATCGATTCTGTGCAATTTGAAGCTCTTTTATTTCAAGTGGAATACTGTGAAGTCAAACAAATCGACCCTTGCCTGCTATTCTTTGATGTGATTCGTGGGACGGCCTTTACAGCGGGTGAGGCGGGAACAGTCTGGACGGCCTTTCACAATGTCAGCGGTGCGGCCATCAACGCCATTGGTAAACTGATCCAGCAAAATAACGCCAAAGATTTACAGGCGGTAAAACAATATATGAAGCAAGGAAAGTTTCCGGTGTATTTGCTCGATGAACAAGGAAATATAATAGTTGCTCCAAAACTTGATGAAAGCAATTGGGCACAAGATCTCGGCTTTCCTTTTGAAAATATTGGAATGTTTTATAAAGGTGAAGAACCTTCCGCCGAAGATGACTTCACAAAGTTTGTTGTACCGGGCCTGACAGTTCCACCCCTGCCGATTTCGGAAGACTTTAACTTCGACGAGTCGGTGACTATTGGCGGTTATCCTGCGTCCACAGGTGTCGATAAGGCTCGGTTTGGAGCTTTGGACTCCGATGGGCACAGTTTTTATTTTGGGAAGGGAAAGATCTTAGATTTGGATTCATTTTTAGAAAGACAGAATTTTCAAGGTGAATTGAGTGATGAGCAGCAGTTGAAGCGCACACGACAAGTGATGGCCACGACTGATGGCTTTTCAGGGCATAGTGGTTCACCCTTTCTTAATCAAAACGGTGAAGTCTTAGGAGTTTTTGTCGAGTATCTTCCGGTGTGGATGCCAACGCCGACAACCAACACCTCCTATGGCCCCAATTTCAGTTACATTTTTGAGGTTCTTGAGAGTCTTTAAAGAAGCCAAATTGCGACGGGCCTAAATTATTTTGACTCAGAACCGTCTCCATAGTGCAATCAACTAAGACGGGGAGTGTGGGAATGTGGCTTAAAAATGGAATTCTTTTATCCTTAGCCGGTGTCGCCTTGATTGTTCTTCTAAACATTTTCTTTATGTTTGTGAACCTTTTTGCCTCTGGACGAGAAATTGATTTTTCAAAAGAGCTGGTTAAAATCATCTCTCTGATTTTCTGCCTCGGTATTCTTGTCGGTTTGATCTACTATTTTTACACCTCTGATATTGACGAAATTAGAACCAAACTGACTTCCGTTTTCGAAACTTTAAAATCAAACCGAGTTCCTTTGCTAATTGGTCTTGGGCTATCAGGACTTGGATTAATAACTCTGGGGGCCCCTGGAGGTTTGCTAATAACTTTGCATGATTGGATTGTTCCCGTCATAAACAAAGTGTTGGGGTGGGAGCTTCGAACTTTTTCTCAGAAACATCACGGCGATGCAATCTGGCCAACGGCGATAACGATCTCTCTAGTGTGGCCGTGGGCTGTTCTAATCATCAGTAAAGGTTTAAGCCTTGTATGGGGAGGAACGGTTTTTAGCATCTTATCGATCACTTCTTCCTTTATTATTTTCTGCCTCTCACTTTTATTCTTTCTTTAAATGGATTGATTCATTGTCTTTTTGTTGCACCTCACTTGCTCATTAATTAAGCAAAGGGGCCACTTGTCATTTCTTTCTGATACGTTTTTTAGGGCAAATTGACAGACTTCGCAGATTCCCTTACTCTTCTGGCTGTGAACCGGTTTTTGTTAATCGTATTGATGTTTTCTTTTTTCTCCTCAATCGCTGTAGGAGAAGAGGCCTGCTGCTCAATTTTTGAAGACAGCGGTTTTTCTTCATCCATTGATAATTCTATGGCTGAGAGTGGGGACGCCGATCTTCATTTCTGCGAAGAAGGAACTGATTCCTCGAATTCTCATGGCGATCATTTTCACTTCTGTGTGGGCTGCTCACACGTTCCATTTTTACAAACACAGACTTTTACATTGGGTGATTACAGTATGCTGACCAATCCCCTTTCATCGAAGTATCATTTTTTTATCACAAGTCTCTATATAGACGGACCCTTTCAGCCACCTAAGGCTTAGTCCGCCGACTCACTTTTTTAAATTTCTGTAAATTTTGTTGAAGCCCAAATGGCTTCTGGAGATTTTGTGTTAAATGCATTAATTCGCCTGTCTTTAGAAAATAGACTTGTTGTCGTAGCGACAGCGTGTTTCGTATTGGTTTTTGGAGCCGTTTCACTTTCGAAGCTGCCAATTGACGTGTTCCCGGAACTCACTAGACCAACTGTCACTGTTATGACCGAAGCCCATGGTCGCGCACCTGAAGAGGTGGAAACTCTAATAACCATTCCCTTGGAATACTCCCTAACCGGACTGCCTGGGCTTGAAAGAATTCGCTCCACCTCTGGAATTGGGCTGTCGGTCATATACTTGGAGTTCTCGTGGGACACGGACCTCTACACAGCTCGCCAACTGGTGGGAGAACGAATGAATCTGGTTCGCTCCGAACTACCAGAAGACACGATCCCGTTTATGGCCCCTGTTTCAAGTCTAATGGGGCAGATTCAACAAATCGCGATTTCCACAGAAAACAACGAAGTGTCACCGACCGAACTTAGAACATTGGCAGAATGGACCATCCGCCCCCGGTTGATGATGATCCCCGGTGTAACTCAGGTTTTGGCCATTGGTGGGGGGCTAAAGCAGTACCAAATAATGATCTCCGCAGAGAAATTGAATCAATACCAATTGGACTTAGAAGAGATTGATCATTCGTTAGGAAAAATATCACGGAATACCTCGGGTGGTTTTTTTTATGAGGGTAAAAATGAGATTCTAGTGCGCAACATGGGGGCTGTCTCCTCGGTGGAAGACATCGAAGAAACCGTCGTCGGCTTGCATTTCGGTCAACCTGTTCTTGTGAAAGACATTGCAGAGGTTAAAGAGGGTGATCGCGTTAAGCGTGGCGATGGTAGCTACATGGGTAAGCCGGCCGTCATCATGGTGATTCAAAAGCAACCGGGGGGAAATACCATTGAGATCACTGAAAAAGTGGAGACAGCAATTGCTGAAATGAAGAAAGACTTCCCGCAAGGCATTGTGGTCAATACCAACGTATTTAAACAGTCCAATTTTATCGAAGCCTCGATTGAAGGCGTACTTTCAAAACTAAAACTTGGAACCATTTTAGTGTTTTTAGTTTTATTAATCTTTTTGGCCAACCTTAGAATGAGCGTTATCACTTTAACGGCTATTCCTCTGTCATTTTTTATTTCATTTATAACCTTTAAATGGTTGGGTTTATCGGTCAATACGATGACTTTAGGAGGCTTAGCGATTGCCATTGGTGAACTGGTGGACGACTCGATTGTTGATGTTGAAAATATCCACCGACGCCTAAAAGAAAACGCCAAAAAAATCCACCCCCAACCGATGATAAAGGTGATTTTTGACGCTTCCTCCGAAGTGCGAAACTCCATTGTTTTAGCCACCTTTATCATTGCCTTAGTTTTTCTACCCTTGTTCCAACTTTCAGGTCTTGAGGGCAGACTTTTTACGCCTCTGGCGTTGGCTTATTTACTGGCTCTCTTCTCTTCTTTGTTTGTTTCTTTAACAGTAACTCCCGTGCTGAGCTCACTGCTTCTTACAAAGAAGGTGCAAAAACAAAAAAGTGGAGACTCATTTTTAGTTTCAAAACTGAAAAGATGGGACCGCTCGCTGCTAACAAAAGTTCTACCTCGCCCACAGCCAGTGATCTTTGTAACCTTAGCTCTGTTTGTAGGTGCCGTGATCGCCGCCACATCCATTGGATCAGACTTTCTGCCGAAGTTTAATGAAGGCACAGCAATGATAGCCATTTTTTCGCCTCCAGGAATCAATCTGGACGAGTCGAATAGGGTGGGAGGCTTAGCTGAAGAAAAAATCCTTCAGGTGGCTGAGGTAAAATCAGTGTCCCGACGGACCGGGCGGTCGGAGCGCGATGAGCATGCCATGGGGGTCAACGTCAGCGAGATTGACGTGGATTTTCATAAAAATGTGAACCGGTCCCGTGAGGCGATTCTTAACGATATTCGCTCCAAACTTTCAGAAATTCCCGGGATTGGAATAAACGTCGGTCAGCCGATCTCCCATTTGATGGACCACACGCTTTCGGGGGTCAGCGCTCAAATTGCAATTAAAATATTTGGTCAAGATCTCGATGTATTAAGACTGAAAGCCGCAGAACTCAAAGACACAATATCTGGAACTAAAGGGCTCGTTGATTTACAGGTCGAGCAACAAGGATTGGTGCCGCAGTTAAAGGTTTATACTTTGCGGAAAGAGTTGGCCCGAAAGAATATGAGTTCTGGCGAAACCACAGCACTTTTGGAATCGGCGCTCAATGGTCACATTGTTGGGACTGTCATCGAGGGGCAGAAGTATTTTGATCTGTTCTATCGATTTGATAAGCGATCTCGAACTTCTCAAGAGGGCATCAACAAAACTATTTTAAAAACTATGCCTGATGGTCAAAAGGTGCATGTCAGGGATGTCGCTGATGTTTATAAAACTCAGGGTCCCAACGAGATTGGTCGTGAAAACGGGTTGCGACGAATTGTCATCTCAGGAAACGTTTCAGGCAACGATTTGAAATCGACAGTGGACGCTATCAGGCGAAAAGTGAAAGAAAGTCTAGAACTCCCGACCAATTACTTTGTCACCTACGGCGGACAATTTCAGGCTCAAGAAAGCGCATCGCAAAAAATATTTCTATTTGGCTTTCTAGCTCTCCTAGGAATTGCTCTTATTCTTGTAGCTCACTTTCAATCCCTTGTGATCAGCTTGCAGGTGATGTTAACGGTGCCCTTTGCCTTTATCGGCGGAATTTTGGCCCTTTACTTATCAGGTGAGCCTTTTACGGTGGCCAGCCTTGTTGGGTTCGTCACCCTTTGTGGAATTTCAACTCGTAATGGTATCATGATGATTTCCCACTACCTGCATCTCATGAAATATGAGGGGGAATCTTTCAGTTCAGAAATGGTCATCCGAGGATCACTGGAAAGACTAACGCCCGTCTTAATGACAGCCTCAGTGGCTTCTTTAGCACTGCTACCCATTGCCTTGTCAAAGGGGGTGCCGGGCAGTGAAATTTTGCATCCAGTGGCCTTGGTTATTGTTGGAGGGCTGGTCAGTTCGACCTTGCTCGATATCCTTGTGACTCCCACCGTATTTTATAACTTTGCTCGTAAGAGCGCTGAAACCAGTATTCAATCCAAAAAGGAGAAGGTCGTATGATCCGCTTAATATATTTTCTAATAGGTTTTCTGAGCTTTCACTTTGTGTTCGCCCATGGCAACCATGATTCCGGTGGGGTGAAGCCACAGAAAGGGGGTGTCATACGTAGCCTTGAAACTATTCACGTCGAGTTTGTGAATATTGATGATAAGTTGAGAGTTTATATTTTTAATAAGGACGCCAAGCCCAAACCGTTGCCGACAAAAGACTATCCAGTATCGGCCAAAGTGATTTTGCCTCGTGGTGGTGGCGAAAAGAAAGTGGACCTTGTAGCTAAAGACAACCATTGGGAGGCTGAGTATGACGCCAATGGTGTTCATCGGTACACTTTTGAATTCCATATCGAACAGGGTGGCCACAAAGACAACTTAAAATTTACGGTTGAGCCCAAGCATTAAAGGATCACTATGAAAACTGTGTTGACTGTATTGATTGTCGTGTTGGTATTTTGCAAGCCTTGTTGGGCTGAGATTCTAGTTTCTGAAGAATTACTCTTGCAACGAATTGAGGGTGGGAATGATATTGTGCAGGCGAGTCAACAGAGAGTCGAAGCTATGGCGGAGTACAAGGGTGTCTTAGGGCGCTCCTTTTTACCAAAGGCTTCGATTTTCGCAGCCCAGGAGCACTTCCAATATGCTGGGGAGAGTTTTCAAGATCAGCCCTACTATGGCGCCAAACTTGAAATCAACCTTTATAACGGTGGTCGAGATCGTGTCAGAAGTGATATCGCAAATGTACAGCATGCCCAACAGCAATCGAAACTGAAAATCATTAAATTTCGGCAATTGGAAGATGCTCGTAAAACTATGTGGCGAGCCCTTTATTTAAAAGAGTTAATTGGTCAGTACGAAAATGCTCAAAAACTTATCGCGCGAAATAGAAAGTCGGCATTAAAGAGAATCCGCAGTGGCGTTTCGACCCGGTCCGATCAGTATGAATTTGAAATTAAAAGCTCGGAACTTTCACAAGATATTCAGACGGCACGGTTGGCTTTAGAGAAGGAAAAAGGCCGCCTGAAGGTTCTGTTGGGCATCGAGCCACACACAACGATTCGCCTCGTAGAAGAATTTAGCCACGACCACAATTGGCGGCAATACATCGCCCACTCGGAAAAGGATCACGACTACCTATTAGAGCCCAAGCAGTGGGAAGTTCAAAAAGCCTCTTTGAATTCAGAGCTGGGTGCCAAACAGTGGCTGCCTAAACTGGATGTGTATGCTTGGTGGCAGCAGTTCAATCGTCGTCAGGATTTCGACAGAGTTCAGAGCTCACAAAGACAGCTGACGAATCTGGGCCTTCAGATGAAGTGGGACTTTGCTGATTTTATAGCCGGAAATGTCCAAAGCCGAGCCGAAAAATCCTTGGCCGAGGCCAACAAGTTGAAGTTGAATTTTCAAAAACGCGAAATTGAAAATGAGCTGCACTTAGAGTTGCGCGAATTGGAGCTTCTAGATGGCATGGTCCATGTCGCTGATGAAAATGTTCAACGCTCAGAAAAGTTTTTTCAATTGATTACCGACGAATACAAGCGAGGGGTCAAGACGTCAGGAGATATGCTTATGGCCACTGAAAAATTAGTCGCCTCAAAAACTCGAAAAATGATGATTGTTCGAGACTTTCATATCGCAAAAGCCCACATCAAAGCGAAACTTGGGCAATAATTTACGACTTCATAAAAAAACCTTTTTGCTGACTCTTTCACTCAGACTAATCTGATTCAGTGAGAGAGTTCCAAAGAAACTGATAGGCCAATGTTTGCCAATAGGCTTTACTTTGGGGAGTTGATGCTCCAGCGTGTCCACCTTCTGTGTTTTCATAATAAAAGGTACGTTCATTGCCTAGTTTTTTTAAGCGATACGCAAACTTACGAGCGTGCCCTGGGTGGACTCGGTCATCTTTGGTTGAAGTGAATAAAAAAGTGGGAGGGTAGTTCACATTCTTTTTCAAATTATGATAGGGCGAATAAGTCTCAAGATACGCCCTTTCTTTAGGAATGTCTGGGTCTCCGTACTCCGAAATCCAGGCCGCCCCCGCCAGTAGCTTTGAATACCTTAGCATATCTAACAGAGGGACGTAGCTCACAACGGCTCCAAAAAGATCCGGACGTTTTGTCATAACCGCACCCATCAACAAACCACCATTACTTCCTCCGATAATTCCCAACTTTCCTTTTTGTGTGAATCCTCGTTGAATAATGTCTTCTGCTACTGCGATGAAATCATCAAAGGCAATATGACGGTTTTCTTTTATAGCAGAAAGATGCCACTCAGGCCCAAATTCACCACCGCCTCGAATATTTGCCAGTGCGAAGACACCGCCTTTTTCGAGCCAAAGCTTGCCTAAAACTGGGCTGTACGTTGGAAGTCTGGAGTATTCGAACCCTCCATACCCTCGAAGCAAGACTGGAGACTTTTTCGATTTCAAGGCCGATTTTTTGCCAACTAGAAAGTAAGGTACTTTCACGCCATCAGGACGCTGGATCCAATTTTGAGTAATAGACAGACCCGTTGATTGGAACAAAGATTTCTGTTGAAAAAGTTTTGAAATCTTATTCGTAGTAAGATTAATTTTTATCAATTTCGGAGGCGTATCGTAATATTCAACTTTAGCGATGATAAAATTTTTCGAATAGTGATGATCGATGAGCTTGGTATGGCCTGCAATTTTTGAGGTCAAATTGTTATCAATCTGTATTTTATTATTGTCTAATTTAGCTTTAATTATTCTGCCGATCACTTTATCCAGTGTATTCACCACTACAAAATCCTTGGTGACATTTACTTTTTGGATAGAGCTGAACTGATTCGGTGAGTAAATAGACTTTACATCTTCAGAGTTTAAACCTTTATTCTCTTTCAATTTCAAGAAGTCCACGGCCAGAAGATCACCGGACTTGTAAGATGTATTGGCCACCTTCCAGTTTTCTCGAAGGCTAATCACTATGTGGTTTTTAAAGAAACCGTGGACAATCGTAGCGTTCGGAAGGTTTAAATAAGAACTTTCTTTTTCTGAAACGATATAAAGGTTATTCAGCATTTGTGACTTAAATCGTATAGCGACGGTTTTTAGTCCCTGCTTAGAAGGCAAGGAGTAAGGGATGACAGTGAGGTAGTCGACCGGAACATCGACAAGGGTAGGCAGCTTTGGGTTTAGCGTTTGACTTCGATTCAAGACTTTAAGGTCTTGCCCGTAACCAGCATTTGTCTGTCTTTTGTCTCCATAATCCATAGCTAGAGCAATATGATTTTGATCGACCCAAGCGGCCCATGATTTTGCTTCTGGAATACTAAAACCCTTTTTAGGGAATTGCTTTTTCTGTGTGTCGAATTCTCGAATCACTCCTTTATCACTGCCTCCGTCTGACATCATTAGCAGACAGAGTCTTCCCTGGGGTGGCAAGCATTTGGCCTCTTTCAAAACCCATTTTTTGCCTTCTTTTTTTGAAAGCAAATCCAAATTTAAAACGATCTCCCATTTGTTGAAGGGTTTAAAAGGACCGTCTACTCGATTTCGGACCCATTTCCCTTGTGTGAAGTCCTTATTCTGAACAAGGGTGTAGAAATAGTCTCCAAATATACTAACATTTGGTATTGTTTCGTCGGACTCAAGAATTTTCAGAGCTTTAGATAAATCTCCTTTGAATGTCTTGTTAGAGCCTAATTCAGAAGAAGTCAGTTGATTCTGTTTTTTAACCCACTCCATCGCTTTAGATCCGTTGATATCTTCAAGCCAAAGATTGGGATCAGCTTGCCTTTGGGCAAGTGTTTCACACTGTGCCAGAAAAAATAAAAGCATAATCAATTGAAACAATTTTCCAGATCTCAATGACATTATCTACTCCAAACGAGGCTTCGCCTCTAAAGGTAATTTGATGATTAATGTGGTGCCTTTACAAAGGACGGATTCAATTTTCAGGTCCCCCTGGTGACGCTCGACCATTTCGTGAACCTGAAGCAGTCCCAGGCCGGATCCCTCTTTTTTTCCTTGGGTTACACCCTCTTGGCCAATTCTCTTTAAAAGCTCCGGCTCCATTCCTTTTCCATTATCCGAAATTACGATGGAAAACTGCTTTCCGTCGCGATGAATATTAACAGTCAAGATTAAATGTTCATCGCCTTTGGCTTCAACGGCATTCTTAATAATGTTGTGAATGGCGCGGCTTAACAATTGCGGATGAATCGGGCTTTCAATCTCTTTTAATAAGGGGTCAATCGTTGTCTCAAAATGTACGTCTGAAAAGCTTGCGTACATTTCTTCAATTTCTTGTAGGAGCTGTTTGAAATATCCGTGAAGAGCTGTGATTTCCGCATTGGACGCTTTAGTAGGACTGACAAACTCATCGGAAACCACGATTTCTTTAGATAAATCTTCAATCCGTTCAATTCCTCGTTTTAAGAGTTTTAGTGAGGCCTCTGGCTTCGTTTGTAGGGTTTGTAATGCCGTCTTAAGCGCTGATAAAGGACTTTTAATATCGTGTGCTAAGACTCGCGAACTTCGGTTGACGGCCCTAAGGTTTTCCGTTCGAATCAATTCATCCTGATAGGCTTTCCAGTTGCGCGCCATTCTTTGTACGGACTCTTTAAGTTTTAAGAATTCAAAGGAGTCTTGATTAGTAAAAGAATCTTCTATGTTCATAAGATCTTCGATTTTCCCGCGTTCAATTTTACGGGCAAGGGCCGTAAAGGCTTGAGTTTTTTTTCTAAGCCAAAAACGGACTGTCAAAGTGTACAGAATGGCTAGTAAAATGAGTGCAAAAAATAAAGCGATAAGAAAACGATAAAGAACAGCGTAACCAAGATTGTATCGAAAACCAATTTGTATTTCACCGGCACTTTGCTGCTGTTCCTCGTCAAAAAATAGACTCTTCTCTATCAGTAAAGGTTTTTCGAAGAGATCACCAAATTCACAGACTACACGAGGCTCAGCATTCTTTACGTGGACATATTGAACATCGTTATCCTTGAATAAGGCTACGCATTTACGGTGAACCTCTTTGTCCAGACCATGGATAATGTCGTCTCGAATCGATCGGCCAAAAATATCTCCGGTAATTTGGGTTCGACTTTGAATATTATTGCGAATGGTTTGGTTAATTAAAAAAGTAGCTATAAGAGCAAAAAGAACGAATGATATAATTCCGATAATCAATATTGGATAGGTGAAGGTTAGAAACAGAGGTTTTTGTGACGACTTACTCATCTCTTTTAACCTCCGCTAAGTTTAATGTCGTACGAAAGTTGGTGGCGGGTAGCGAAAGATCGCTACGACTCATTATAGGCAAAGACATTTGATAAACAGGAATAAGCAAAAAACTCTTTTCTAAATCTCTAAAGATTTTAGCATATTCGATAGATCTTTGATTCTTGTCTCCAATATGACGAACTTGGTTTATTTTAAGATTGAGGCTATCGGCCACTTTATCTTTTTTTCCGTTGGTTGCGTAGTTATTGAGATTGATGTAATAGCCGTCGGGGTCGTAATAACCAGTAATAAAGGGATATGAAATCAAGTCAAAGTCACCAGACTCTAAGGTTTGGGCATACTCGGGGCCTTTTATTTTTTTTATTATCAACGGGAGGTCGTATTTTTCGATTTTCTTATGAAGATTCGAATAGAAATCATAGGTGAAGTGTCTATCCACAAAAACCATTTCAATCTTTTTTTTGAATAGGTTTTTTATTTGACTAGGTAAAACCGTCTTCATCTCTGCCGTCTCAGTCGCTTTTAGTTTTGAGGGTAAGATGCCAGGTGGCAGAAGGCTGTCTAACCTCTTTGAAAAAGTTGACATGTTTTCGGTCTTCCAAAGAATTTTCTGCAACCACTGACCGAGGGCTTTCCTTTTTTCTTGGGTGATCGAACGGCTTTTATTGGGATTAAAAAGTAAATGATTGTAGCTTAATATGTTCAAAGGGCTAATTGTATATTCTGTATTAGTTTTTAAATTTCTCAGGTGCATTCCAATTGCTAAATCAACTTTCCTTTCGTTGAATGACCGAATAGTCTCTTCAGCGGTAAAGTGTTTTGTTATAATAATGTTTTCCCACGTTGAAGTATTTTTAAAGTATTTATCAAACCGTTTTAAAGCTATTTGTTCTCCGTTTTTGCCAAAATCAGCACTGTAGGGCCCACATCCCACTTTCGGGTTATTTTCTTTTACGATTGAAAGCGCCGGCATCGATAACATGCTCACAATTGGAATATAGGGCCGGTCTAAGTGGATTTTAAATTTATGCGGACTTAGAATCTGAAAATTGTCGAGTACACCATTTGATTTTAAAAACCTTTTTTTCCCAAATGCTTTTTCTAAAAGACCTTTGAATCGAGATTTGTTTTCTGGCTTGTAGTGGCGAGCCAAAGAAAACGATACATCATTGGCTGTAAGTTTTGACCCGTCATGACAGGGAATGTCTTTGTACAGCTCGAAAGTATAGGTCTTCAGGTTTTTCGAAACAATCCAAGATTTTGCAAAATGCCCAACAATTTCACCCTCACTATTAATTTTTACCAATGAGCCATAAACTAGATGTATAACAAGCTGCTGATAAAAACTCCATGTTTCAACAGGGTCGATCGTCTTAATCTCTGAGGGCATAGAAACACGGAGAGTGTCCTGTGTGGCTTCGACTCTAGGGACAGAAACTAAAAAGAAAAGGACTAAGAAAATTTTGGGCATTGGCAGCGAAGTTTCCATCCATAATTAGTTTTTACATAAAGGTAATCGTTTTTAGTGAAAATTTCGGTCCCTTCGTGACTCAATGTTTCTGTTGCATTCGGAGGGTAATTTCTCGCGATCTGCAATACCCCTTTTTTTACTGACTCTTCATCTAATGGTTCTACAAAGCCTTTTTTTGCCTGGAAAACCTGTTGCTTGATGGGGTAAAACTCGTCCCAAGGCATATCAGCTTTGGTTTCACCGGACTCAGAGCGATAGAAAAGTTGAGGTTTGTCCAGATAAGAATAAAAATAGGGGATATCACCTCTTTCAAGTTGTTCAAGTTCACAAATATGAAAATTTGTTTTTGATGCTCTTGGATTTTCCAAAGCTTTATAATAGGTTTTGGTGTCTCTTAAGATGCGGCGGACCGGGATAGACTTTGGATTCAAATCCCTTATTAGAGTATTCAACTCTTTTGCAGAAACGCTCAGTGTACTTTGTGTTTCTAGATATGTATTTACAGTTTCAGCGACATTGAAGTCTAGAGATTTGATACTAGAAACTCCAACAACGCTGTTGTCGTTACTAACGCTTTTTAAAAAATAGCTTTGTGAAATGAGATTAAGAGGATCAAAGGCTGTTTCAATATCAACGGGAAAAAAGTAACAATCTTCGTCTTTGACGCCAATTTTCAAGTTTTCAAAATGTAGGTCCGATAACCCAAAAAAATGAATGATTCCAAGCAAGCGTCCTAGTGCCTCCGAAATAACTCCGGAAACGGTTTCGAGGTTTCCATCTTCGAAGTACTCTTGCTTGTTTTCAGAAAATTCACGAATCGAATGAGGTTCGGGAAATTTTAAAATCGGAAAGTAGGTAAAAGGATCGTCAGAAAGGTTTGAACAATACTGTCTTAGCGGGCTTTCGCCCGCTAAGAACAACCATTCCCAGAAAATCGGCCTTGGCTTTAATATCCAAGGCCCGACTTTTTTCACTCGTCTTCCAAAATTGTGGCTATCGGCTGTGAAAAAAATCTCGTCGGTGTCCAAAATGGCCAACTTTATTTTTGTGCGGGCTCTGTCACTGTAGGATAGATGGAATTGCTCGCCTCAATAACCTCGTATTCATCCATATCAAAATCTTCCCAACCTTCTTCCTCATCAGTGTCAGCGTTGGATGGTTCGGTGTCTTCGATATCAGGATTCTCGGTGATGAGCTTGATAAATAATTTTTCTTCAAGGTAAAAAAGTTGATCATCCGATAAGGAGTTTACAAATTCTTCAGAAAGGTAAACCTCAGGCTGTTGCTGCTGTTGTTGTGCCGGTTCGGCGTTAACTGTTTGTCCCACTAAAAACAAGGTAACAACTAGGGTTTTAATAGAATTTAGAATATTCATGAATAACTCCCTCCAAGAAATTGCCCAAAACCTAGTAAGGGATGGCAGGAAGTACAAGAATATTTTAAATTTCTGTAAAATTTAGGCGAAAATTTTCAAAAAAACACGTTTTATTAGATAGATAGACGCGGACACCGGCCTTCATAGAAGGCGCTCTAGAGCCCTGTTTTCAACTGATTTCCCTTGCCAGCAATCTCCGGTCTCAGCAGAATTGACCAGATTTACAGGTAAGTACTCAATCAGCACCAAGGCTTCTTGAGACGAGGAGATCAAGCCAGTTTTCAGTGGTGCCCAAGACATCTTCCATTTCGGGGCGGGAGAGACATTCGGCTTGGCTTTGTAGAGCCACCATTTCATCGAAACGTCGTTGGTCCTCCTCGCTGAGCATGCCCGGTGGAAGCTCAGGGATCCGTTCACACGCAAGGAGAGTTTCCACAAAGCTCAGTCCATTGGCCATACTGAATAAAAAGCCCACTGAAACAAGGCGATGGGAAAATAAATCTGAGCCACGCTGGAAGGTCCAATCTTCGACTGTATCGCCACCTAGGAACTGTCCTATCAAAGGTTCGGAGGCGGCTCCAGAGGCAAACAACACGCCTCCGGCCATTTTTTGCAGGGTCTGGATCATATGGTCAATGGTGTTGCGGAATCCTCGGTTTCGCACCACGCCTCGTTGCATTGCCAGGGCCGACTGGGTCAGAGCCGGTGTCGTGGTTAAACCTGGTCCGACATTTCTTAAGGCGTCCCGGAAGTCTGGGACGGTGGCGCGAGCGTAGACGGCCGCGAGGGCTGTTTCTATCAGAAGACCAGTCAATGCATCACTGTACATCTCGGTGGGAATCAACTGCAACTTTTGCATATGATAAAGGCGCTGGGTGGTTTGCAAACTGTTAAATAGACTGTGGCCCGTCACACTCAGACCGGCGGCATGGCAAAGAAGGTTTACAAACTTGGCCGGGGTAAAAATCGTGACCCCATAACAGGCCATCACGCCCCAAAATTGAGGCTTGCGCACTTCTCTTACAAGATCGCGCCAAAAACTTTGCTGATCGCTCTCGACTTCAAGAAGTTGTCTTACCAGTTGGCGCTGTTCAAGGGTCAGTTCATCCGCGATTCGCTCAAACGTGGTAGCAAAGGAAAGAAGCATAAGGCGATCATCCCCTTGGTAGGAGAGGACCGTTTCTTTGGTGCGTTCAATTTCTCGTTTGGCTTTTCGGATGGCTCGTAAGAAATCGCGTTCGTTGTAATCACCTCGAAGGTAAACCAAGTAGGCTTGGGTCTGTGCCAGTTCAAAAAGAAAGACTTCATAAAGAGGCTTAACGATATCCTGAAAATGGCTGGCACGTTGGCAGGTATTTAAATTACAAGCTTCACTTTGGCCAAATAGACCACCAAGATGAACCTCCTGGACGGCTCCCATACGTAGGAAACCACCGAGCAAGTATCGAACAGCCTGTATATCATGGGTGACAATTTCAGAGACAGCCTGTTTGTATTCACCATCTCGTTTGAATAAAATAGGATCCAAGCCATCTAAGGGGCGCAAACCCATCACTCGGCTGTGGCCAGGGCCGACAGGGCGGGCGGGGACCAGTTTGTCAGCATTGGCAAGGCCGGTAAGAAGTTTAAATTGAACCGCTTGTCGGGTCATCAGTTGCAAAAGCTGTTCTTTACTAGAAACTTGAAGGTCTTGCATCTGTCGTTGATAGGGAACCCGACCGAACATAGAGAAATCGCCCATGCTTTGGTTGACCCACTGACGATCTTTCACAGTGAAATCACAAACGTTGTTTCTTAAACAGTTTTCATAGCGATTGAGGGTATTGATTCGCCAGTCAAACATGTTAACAGAGAGCTCGCGAATGTCTTCGGCCACTTGAAAAAGAATATTGGCATCCGCGACGCGGGCCTTGATTTGCGAGTAGGAAAAAAGTTCGTTGGATCTGGGGGTGTAGCGATTGTCGTATTTATCTTGTAAGGTTTTAAGAAGAACTCTGTCTGGAAATAGGGCCTCGACTTGCAAGAGTACATCTCCTGGCTCTAAAGATTCCGGTGCGACTCCCAACATTATGGCGGTCGCCTCAGTAATATCTAAAGATTCAGAAGACTCCGGGATGTTGACCGAAACATAGTCGCCCACTCTCAGAACTTCACCGCTCGCCAAGGAAGAACTTTCAGTTTGTGAAAAAATCACCTCATTGACGGAATAGTTTTGAGAGTGTGAGGTGCGAGCCTCTCGATCGTGGAAACTTAGTACCACTCGATTATTGCGAATATGGGTGCCGATTTTTCCTATTTGATTGTCCGGGCTAATGGCATAGGCATTGATTTCCATCAAAGGAGAAGTTGTGTCGTTGGCCATCGCCTGTCCAAAAAATGAACAGCAGACAAAAATGGTCAGTAGAATCGCCGGGGAAGTCAATCTCATCGGTTTTCACTCCAGGGTTGATAGGTATGGCCATAAAGATTGCAAGAAAAGGTCCTGTTTGATGACATTCTAAACTTCGAGACTAGGTCGAGATTAGGGGTGGATTTCCCCTTCACCATATCTACACAAAAAATCAGGTTATTTATAATTCATTCTGGTTCATACTCCTGGAAGTTTTGAAAGCCGGCCCTCCGGGGGCTCATGATGCGAAAGAGTTCCCAAGTGACATATAAAAAACCAGTTTTTAAAAATGCTTTTAAAGTGATAAAGCTGAATTTCACATCAGCTCCTTCGGGTCGCCATTTTCGTATCCCATTAATTTATCTTTTAACTTTTACAGGGTTGTTGTCGTTCTCCTATCGGGCGATGGCGCAGGTGGATCCTCAGTCAGAAAAGGGAAGTACCGAAAAAGCATTCTCTCAGCGCCTGATCGAGGAGAAAAACGCGACTCAAATGAAATATACTTTTTCCGCCTTTAAGCCAACTTACATTCTACCTGTGACTTACAACTCGACACCCAGTCCGGGAAGTCGCACCGACCTATCAAAAGTTGACTATCTTGAAGTGAAATTTCAGTTTAGTTTTAAGATCGACCTTGTTGATAGTTTTTGGAATGATAAATTGAAATGGACTCTGGCTTATACCAATCTTTCATTCTGGCAGCTCTATAATAAGGAAAATTCTCGACCCTTCCGAGAGTCCAATCATGAGCCTGATATGTTTCTTGCGTTTTATCCAAGCGGAACTCAAGCCAGCTGGGGAGAAAGTATTTATCGTTTAGGAATTGTTCACCAGTCGAATGGACAGAACGCACCTGTCTCAAGAAGTTGGAATCGTATTTACGTTCAGGGCCTCTTTAATTTGGGCGAAGTGATGACAACTCTGAAAGTTTGGAAGCGATTTTATGAGGACCCGAAACCCAATGAATTCTCTGTCGATGGTGACGATAACCCGAACATCGAGGAATACCTTGGTTACTTTGAGTTGCAGTTGGTAAGGCGTTTTGGAACTCACACGGCGGCTCTTTTATTTCGAAACAACGGTCGCAGTAAGGATAACCACGGCGCCATTCAGGTTGATTATTCACTACCCATTAGTGGAAGCTATCGCGGATACTTCCAATACTTTAATGGTTATGGTGAGAGCTTGATTGACTATGACCATCCAGTGAGTCGAGTCGGTGTCGGAATCCTGGTCAGTGACTGGCTCTAACTATAAACGCATCGCATACAGGTCGTGGCTTTTATTACACGAAAATTAAACCAAAGAGTGAAGATAGCCAAAACGGTTTGACCTATACTGACGCCACGAACAATCCTTTAAGGAGGAACAAAAGATGGGAAACCAACAAAAAGACCAAGCGAAACCGACCAAGCATGAAGAAGCCGATAAGAAACGAGGCATCCAGCGCAAGGAAGAAAAAATGAAGCCAGGACAAACAAAGTCTGGTAATCGCAAATAAATTTAGTCCGTTCTGGAGTATCGCGCACACGAACTTTTAGACTGTCTGACCCAAAGGAGCACCGATCGCGTGCTCCTTTGCTATTTTTACCTCATCGTATTAGTGTTTTGAAGCTTGAAGCCATATTTGTCGGTCATTTAAAATTTTAAATTCATACAGGGAATCGAGCTCTTTAAAAATTACCGCTCTGCCGGAAGACGGGTGAATTGACACCAGTTGGGCTTGTCTTTCTTACCACCACTGTAGCTATAAGCGAGATGTTGTTTTAGTAAGATTGATTTTAAGTCTCGACCATCGACAATGACATCGGCAACGATCCTAAAGTATTTACCACGACTCACATTATTAAGATCGATCCGCTTGGCATTTTTCAGCAGACTAGTCACCAGCTTTCGAGCTGTGCGTCCGGCTTTTTTTTCACACTGATCTTTGGTGCGGACTTCTGCGGTGTCAATTCCATTGACTCGAATAGAAATCTTTTTTCCGATAAGGGGGTGGACATCGGGGATATTGAAAGTGATGGTATCACCGTCGTAGTTTTTTATATATTTAACGCAGTTGAAGCGTTCAGACGTGTGCTGGCAGGAAGGAGAACCTTCGGCCAACAAACTTAACAAGAATGCTAGAGTTAAAAAAATTAAAAATGCTATTTTTATTTTTTTCATAAAAAGCCTTTCTTTAAGCTTAGCGAAAGACTTTAATGAACGCCATGAATAAAGCGTTGGGTTTTAGAATTTAGTTTTTTTGTTTAATGCTCAATGGAGGCCACAGCCACCGGGCACCTCTGCTCAATTTCTTTTATCATCTGAAGATTCATTTGCTTGTGAGTCGCGTTGGGGTGACGAACTTCGTAGCCCATCATTTGAAACATAATTTTTGCCACTTGATCGAGAAGATCTTGGCGAGGCTTTTTTTCATCAAAGCAGTAAGTCCATAGGTTCTGTCGGATCGGTGAAAAATAATTGTATGGATCAATACGCCCGGGCGCATTTTGGGCATTGGCGAAGCTTCTCGATTGAGTGCCGCGGCAGTCCGCATTTCCTGTTGCCGAACATTGAAAGAAGTCGGCGTACAGTTCATGATATTTATTCAAAAACTTTCGACTGACTTTCTCTTCATCAGATCCCATGGACAGATTGAGAGAGGCCACTGAAGGCGGCGTCAGTGTGGAACAAGAGGTTGTTTCATCGTCCCGGAAGCGAGAGTCATAAGAAGAAATCACACCATCCCCATAGGCTTCAAGAACCTGAGAGATTATTTGCGCCCGAGAGTTGCTTGGCGAGCTATCAAGAATCAACTTGTGGAAAGAATAATGACCCAGTTCGTGCAAAAGAGTGTTCAGTCGCTCGCCACGGTTTTCGCTATCGAATTCAGGTATTGAGATAAAAGTTCCGCCATACTGTCCCGACAGGTGGGGGCGAAACACAAAGCTTAGTCCTGAGTCTGGTTCAACTCCAGAGATTTCGATGGCTTCATCCACAAGGTCCTGGGCCGCCTGGCAGGAACGCTCCTCATGGCCCTTTTCTAAATCATCGAGTTGATAATAAACGGCATCAGAGCATTTAATGGCACGGGGTGAATCGCAAATTGATTCGGCGTTAGAGGTTGTTGAAAAGCCAGTGCCTACAAAAAGAATAAATAAAAAAAACTTCAAGGCGCCCCCCCCTTGCATAGTTCATAAACTAAAATAATCACCCATTAGTAGATAGTCTTATCTTATGTTTTTAAAACCATTTCAATATGTCAGGCGTGGGGAGCTATAATTTTTACTAAAACACATGGGGTAAGGGAAGGGTGGCTGTGAAGACTCGTCGCTGGTTGGCTTTATCGAAAAAATGAGCACACCCAAAAGAGCTATGAATCCGATTTGAAGTATTTTTATCCGGTCCTTCTGCAATTTCATTGAGAACTGCAAAAATTTCCTAGTACGGAGGACCAGTTAGCGTGACAAACCCTTAAATTGCCACGGTTTTTCTTTAGTCGCTTTTGTCCGTGACCGATGCGAAAGAATGACAAAAGCAAAGTTACTTTTTAAAGCACTCGTAATCGTAATTGGAATTTTAAACCTTGTCGCTTGTGGGGATCCGGCCGCCAAATCCGATTTTGATGAGCTGGAATCTGAAGCTCCAGATGTCGGCCTTAATTTACCAGATAGAGACCCCGACTCTGAAGAGTTTGTTGAAGATGAACCCCAGGTTGAAAACAAAGTGTGTCTTGGGAAAGTGGTTACTGAAAGTTCAAACTTGAATGTTCGTACTGGTCCCTCCACGGGTTACCCTGTATGCGGTTCGATTCCATCGCAAAGCTATGTGACAGTCCTCGACAAACAACGAACAAATGGGTTTTATGAAGTGACCAGCGATTACTGCGCTAATGAAACCCAATTTGTTTTCGCAGCTTACATCGAACTGGGAGAGGACTGTTTTTCCGAGCCAGTAGAAGGTGAAAATCCCATTGAAGGGGGCGAACCTATTGTTAACCTTCGGCAATATATTAGAGACAATTTACCTAAGGTCAGTGTGGTTCGTGAGCTGATCCGTGGCGGTGCTAAGGGACGCGTGGAAGTTCACAAGCTGCCGGGCCTGGGACAAAACCTAATGTGTGGAATCAAGCACATCCGATCCTATCGTTCAGAAGCCTTCCAGGCTGAGGACACCCTTTGTGCGTGGACGGCCGTCGCTCAAGAGTGGCAGCAAAAATACTGTCCCGGTAACTCAAAGGACTGCCGAATAATGTTGGGCGATTCCACGTTCGGAGAGAGAATACCCTCCAGTTGGCCCCATTCCACCCACCGGCGGGGTTGGTGTATGGATATCTGGCCCATGCGAAAAGACAGCTGTGGCGAAGTCGAGGTCAGTTGGAAGCAGTCTTGCTACAGTCGCACAAAAACGGCGGCCTTTGTAAAACTTTTGATCAAACATGGTGCCGACAAAGGTAATCAGCTGTTCTTTAATGACCCTCAAATTCCTGATGTGCGCTATCTCTCCAACCATGACGATCATATCCACGTGTGTTTTAAACCATCAAATTCTATCGTGAAGTCCAGATGTGACAACACTCAGGTGAGTCGACAAATTTGTCCTGAATTCTAGAGAGAGGAGGAGGTGTCGGCTCATTTCGGTGAAAAATTGAACACGACCCTCAAAGGAGTGGCTAGGTTATGAAAAAGGTCTTAGAAGACCCCCAATCTTACTTCGACTTCCGCCGGTAAGGAGGCGGGCATTGCCTCTTCCAGTGCTGACGACTGACTGCTTTACAGTCAGTCGTAATGAGGGCTTCTAGTGCTCCACTCCATCAGGACCATGCACATGACCATGAGCGATTTCTTCTTCAGTGGCTTCGCGTACTTCCACAACTTTTACGTCAAAGTTAAGAACCTCTCCTGCCAAAGGATGGTTAGCATCTAAGGTCACAGTGTCTTCTTTAATCTCAGCAACAGTCAGAACCTGAACACCTTGGGCGGTTTGGGCCTGAAGCTGAATGCCTTCTTTAAGTTCAGGAATTTGCGCCAATTCGGTGCGTGGAACAGATGTTACTAGGCCTTCCTGACGTTCACCGTAAGCTTCGCTGGGCTGTAAAACAACTTCGGTGCGATCTCCAGCTTTCATGCCTGACAATTCTTTTTCAAGTCCTGAGATCAAGTTCCCTTTGCCATGAATATAAGCCAGTGGCGCTTTTTCTGAAGACGAGTCCAGAACTTGGCCTTGGTTATTTTTTAAAGTGTAGTCGATTTTTACAACGCAGTTATCTGCAACAGTCATATGTACCTTCTTTCAGGTTCTAAGTTTTTAAATTTTCCTATATTACGGTACTAGGACGCTGACGCCTCGCTGTCAAAGGCTGATTGTCAGCTCGCAATAAACCGGGACTCACTAAAAAGAGGTCACTCTCAGAGCCAATCAATTTCATCGAAGCCCAAAAAAGAGGACTTATTGTTCAGATTCGCGGGTCTCTTGATCGGAGGCAAAGAACGACTGAATTTCCTGAAAAAGCATTCGCCAAGACGCCGGCGAAAGAGTTTGAGAATCAATGGCCAGGTGGTCAAAATTATTGAGTTCGGCATCGTCGTTATCCAGAGCCTTCAGGCTCCACTGAACTTCTAAATCATGTTCAACGATAAACTCAGCAAGACCTTCCCAGGAGACCAGTTCGTCATCAGGATTCATGTAGATCCGAGCGGGTCGGCGCAGCCGCTGATTGTTGGAGGGATTGCGGCGATCGTAAAGAACAAATAGGGCGCGGTAAAGAGCCTTACTAGTGCCGTCAACACTGGCGCGGTAGGGGGCGGGGCCGCGACTGGGAATCACGTCAAAAAAGGGAAATAGCCAGGTCACCAGGTGGGTGTAACCCTTTAGAGAAATCGCCGGAGCAATAAGCACCATTTTATCAAAGTCCACCTTGCCTTCACCTTGCGCCACCACTGTCAGAAGTCCACCTAAAGAAAAACCCACAGCATACAAAGGGCCCGAACAGCGTTTCCGAACAAGGGAGGCCGCCTCCTCTAGGCTTTGCATCAAATCTTCAGCATCAATGGCCAGTCGCTGTTTGCGATCTTCACCACGGTGGCCTGGCAACGCCAAACGATAGACAGCGATTCCCGATTCCACCAGTTTGCGCCCCAATGGGTCCATAGCTCCTGGTTTCAGGTTCAGACCGTGCACTAGAATCACAGCGCCTTCACTACAATCATCGTGCTCGGGAGAAAGCCAAAGACTCTCTCGTTCACTTCCGGCCCAAGAGGTGGAAGGCTGGGTGGCAAGTAAAAATAACATCGATAATAAAAGTACGGAAATCTGGCGCATCACAGAGCCAAACTTAAGGTTTCAGGTGAGGCAAGTCACTGACATTTTTAGCGACCAGGCGCTCCTTGGGAAGTCAGCCCCCCAATTGTTGAGATTTCACTATCGGTGGCTCAGCCTTGATAAAAAGAATTCATGTATGGCAGTCTTGGGTCAGGCTGGTGGAGACTGAGAATTCATTCGAAAAGCGAACGCTGATTTCCGATATTTAAGACTTTTCCTAATTACCGGACTGAAAAGCAGAAGTATTTTCGTCTGTCGCCAATAATTTGCTTCTAAGACAGTCTTCCATTGGTGCGCCTATTGCTACTCGTTGGGATGAACTCAACTTGTTGGAAGGAGCAAAAATGTTTAAAGCTTTAATAACGATTTTACTTTTGTGTCTGGTTGGCTGCAGCAGTGACCAAGGGAGTGGAGACAACCCTTCACCTGAAACTAAAAAAGAAGTCGTTCCCAAACCGGGGCCGATAGGTCAGGACTCCCAGGACCCTCAACTTATGGTTTCTGTAAATCCAGAACTATTGGACAAACTAAGAATCAATTACCGAGTGACCAATGAACAGGCTCAGGCCGTTATTCAATGGGTGATGCAGTGTCGTCCGGCCTTAACCGGTGATCTCACCTTGACTGACCACGCTATCGAAACTCTGGATGATGGCAGTGAAAAGTATTATCGATTTTTTCCCATTTTCGCCAAAGTTGATTTTGTCGAAAGCACCGATAGTGTCATAAAGAGCAATCCCCGCGGCTACAACATTGATTTAAAAGCTGTGACTAATGATCCACAAGCGGCCCCATGTGATCTCCCTGACGACTACGAAATCATTGGCTACGTCACAGCGCTCACGCCTTTTGCAAAGGATGGACAAGGAGAGACCAGTGACAACAGTTCTGAAGAGCCAGTTTGTGAAGACGACACCTTCTCGGTCACGCAGCCCGATAACGGCACCTCTTTTGAATACTCAAGTGTGTGCAAAAATGGGGTCACGCAAAGGGAACTCATCGTGCATCCAGGAAACAGTCTTCCTGTTGAATACGTAAATACCAGTCTTTCAGGCAATCTCTCCAATTATTGTGAAATTCTTCAAATGAAAGTCGAGCAAATCGAAGAGTTGGAGCCAGAACTGGCATCCACTTCAAACGAAAAGCATAAAAAGATCATTAAAGAGATTATTGATGATTACACCCAAGACTTAGAAAAAATGTCCAAAGATGAAGCCATGAGAGCGCAACCTTTCATTGACTTCAATAAACAAATGCAAAAACTTGTCGATGATTATAAAGAACTCAACCAAGCTTCGAATTTAACCATTCGACTTGGTAACGCTTCAGTTTCGCAAATCAGTTTGGCGCTTGAGGGTGGGGACGTTAACCCAATCTTGCAAAGATACATCAACCCAGTCCCAGTTCTTATTCCAGGAGGCATCGGCCACGGTGCAGTCTCCGGTATATCGTCGATTCCGACAATTATGGCCTGTGTCCTTACAGACTTTAAAGGAGAGAAAGAGGACGTGAATCATTCAATGCTAAAATTCAACATTGAATATTATTAGCAGCAAGTTATTCGCAAAATTAAAAAGCCCACATTTTTTTGTGGGCTTTTCAGATAGAAGTTGTTTGAGCTTGAAGCAATTGCAAAACAAGACTTCTTGAAAAAATTGTTTCGCGCACTAAGGCTAGAATTTTGAGACTCTGACTCAGAGGAGCCTCACCTGTTATTTTATACTAGTTTATAAGTCTTGCCGATTCGGATAAAAATCTAAGGTCTTTAAAACTTAAGGTTGATCCCCAAGGCCGGAGACAGCTGTCGGCGAAGATCACGGTTGTAAATTTGAGCCGTGTCTTGCACCAACGACACTTGATACAATTGAAATCCGTACCAGGTTCCCATCCCTATATAAAAAACACTCCAAGAGGTCGAGCTGATGTCACCATTACCGTCCCCAAGATCGATCAAAAGAGCCCCAAGTGCAATCCCATAGGGGATCCAGCTAAGGTTTCTCCATAAATCCGCCTGTTTCATCTTTTCAAGGGCCTCGGGTGAGACTTTTGTAATCACAGGCTCAAGTGAAGACGACCAGTAAAGGGTTTCATCTGGTCCCATGCGAAAGGCCTTATTGGCCTGCATCCAGTAGCCATCATAGAACTTAAATTTATTATACTCTTGGGTCGCGGCTTCGCCTTTTAATGTCAAATCTGGCATTGGTCCTTTGTATTCTGTAACACAGGCGGAAAGGAGACAGAATAAGGTTAAAGAAAGGGCCGTCAATTTCATAGAAATCTCCTTTGCGAGCGATCCGAAAAAATAATTTATGAATGACCTTTGAAATACTGTGTTTTCAGGGACCCGTCTAGCGCGGGCCTCTTGATGTGAAATTGTTATAAAGTTTTGCGAAGGAGCGAATGAGGATTAATTTATACACTTTTTAAGCACAAAATGTCTGAGAACAAGGATCACTGCTACGGTCAATACTAACGAGAGAAGCACAATAGGCTTGTGCTGCCATTGATTGTATATAGCCAGCCCGGTTGCTATTGCGCAGAGTACAGCGCCTGTTAAGCAAAACAGTTGGCCCGAGACCTTTTGTTTGAAGGCAATGAAGTTCACAGTACCGAAAGTTAAAAGAAAAACTAAGCTCGCTGAATCGACAAGGATACCCAAATTTCCAATCAGTGCAAAAATAGCCGCAAAGGTAGCGGTCATCGCAACAGAATAGAAAGGGACGTGGTGCTTGTTCTCTTTGACGAACAAATCCGGCAAATCTTTCTTTTCAGCAATGCTTTCCATCAAACGAGCTGTAGAGAATAGTGTGGCATTGATAGCTGAGCCCGTAGAAAAAACGGCGGCAATGGTGACCAAAATTAAACCAGTAAAGCCCAAGGCCTTTTTTCCTGCAATCGAAAGAGCAACTTCCTTCTGTTCAATCAGTGCCTCGGCACCCACCAGCATTGTCGCGCCAAGGCTGACCGCGATGTAAATGAAGATCACGGCTACAACCGCCCACATTGTTGCTCCAGGAAGAGTCTTGCGGGGATTCTTTAGTTCTTTGTAGTCATAACTAAGAAGTTGAAAGCCTTCGTAGGCCATAAAAATCGTAGCGGCTCCAATGATGGAGGCGCTCCAAGGCTTGATGCTTGTGCCCGGAGAAAGTTGTTGTGTATCCCAATGGAAAAAGCCCAAAAAAGCCAAGCCAATTAAAACCATAAGTTTTCCATAGACAGTCACTATTTCTAATTTTGACGAGTCGTCAACACCCCTTAAATTCACCGCAAGTAAAATTCCAATAATCGATACGGACAATACTCGCGGCAACCAAGCTCCAGCATCAAAGACATGGGCCAGGTACTCACCAAAAGTGAAGGCATAAACAGAAATTGTAAGAATATATCCTAAGATCAAAACCCAAGACAGACTTCCTGCAAGTCCGGCATGGTTAATTTTACGTAAAAATGTAAAAGCTCCGCCTCCTTCACGGTACTTCAAAGAAAGCTGGCTATAACTATGAGCTGAGATCAGAGAAATAAGACCGGCCATCAAAAAGCTGAGCCATGCCCATTGACCTGCTGTTTCGACAATAACGCCAAGAACAGAGAATATTCCGCCGCCGATCATACCGCCAACGGCCATGGACCATGTAGCATTAAAGCTCATCTTTTGTGACACAGACCTCTCCTAATTCGAATGACCGTGGCTCATTTTTCTGTGAATCGTTAATGGGCCCAGCTTGTCCTTTCAGTCTAAGATCTCTCTTCTAACAGCTTTTCGCTTTTTGGTAAAACATTTGGCGCAGGATCAGTTAAGATGAATTTTCTCTAAGTGAAAGCGAGTTGAAAACCTTTGAAACTTCAAGACCAAAAAGTTGAGTGATTTGAATTCCAAAAAGCAGGTCTATCTCAAGTTTGTACGTTTTGTTTTGAGATTTTTGTTTTACTTTTTTTACAGTCAGTCACAACCCATATTAAACTATAAATAGGGTTTGGGGGAATTTTGCCTTTAAAAAGAACATGTCATTTAGTTAGCAAGTTTTGTAAAACTACAAGCCGTCAGGGTTTGTTCTGATGAGAAAGTTCCATCCTTTTAATCTCATCGTTTTCACTTTTGTAACAATTATTTTTTTGGCTTTTCAAAATTGTGCCGGCAATGAGGGGCCTGCTGTAAACTCCAGTTCTAACTCTTCAGGAGGATCTCAGGGGGAAGAAGGCGATCCTGTCGCAGCAACCTGTAGTGAACGAGGGCGGGAGAACCACCTGACCGTGCGTATCCCTGGCAATTTTGGGCAGGGCGATCGCATCCGAGAGATCGTTGTCGATAATTTGAATTTCAGTCTTTTCGAAGAAGTCCGGTTCAACGAATGTGACCACCCTTTTGAGACCAGTGAAGTTATCACCTGGATACGTGATGACGAAGCCGATGAAACCATCATTGACATGGTTTTAAACGATGAGCTTAACGAAGTTTTCTTTAACGAGGACGGCAGTCTCAAAAAAGGCGACACTTACTATTACTCCTATCAGATTCGAGTCAATTGGTATGAAACCTGCGACTCGACCGAAGCGTCCCCAATTGCTCGTTCATCTTCACAGCAACTGACCTGGAATCTTGACGAGACGATCACAGATGAGGACGGTTGCGAGGTCGACATCCATAGAGAGTCCATCGACTTCTTTGTACCAAAAATGGCCCGATAAAGTTTCTGCATACGCCTCTCCCACCGTTTGTTACTGAAATCTCTTAATTTTTTTGAAAGCCCACGTGCAGGGCAAAGTCGCGGTTTTTTTCAGTTGGTAACAAAGTGACATCCTCTTAAAATATGATAGAACAAAGGACTCACCAAGTTGGTCGAGTTAGATTGTGTTGAGGCGATGACAGGAAACGAGGATAAAGAACTTTTTACGGACAAAGGCGAAACCTTCTACGGTTTTGCGAATTCTTTGCCACAGCTTGCCTGGATTGCCGATCCTGATGGTTACATTTATTGGTTTAATCAGCGTTGGTATGATTACACTGGGACGACTTTAGAAGAGATGCAGGGGAGTGGATGGATCAAGGTGCATCATCCGGACCACATCGATCGGGTATTGAATAAGTACAAAGAGTACTGGGCCGCTGGCACAATCTGGGAAGACACCTTTCCCCTACGTTCGAAAAATGGTGAGTACCGTTGGTTCCTTTCTCGTGCCATGCCTCACACTAATAGTGAAGGAAAAATTTTACGGTGGTACGGTTCGAACACCGATATTACTGAACAATTGAAAACCCAAGAGCAGCTTGTGCAAGCCAAAGAGGCCGCCGAGGCCGCCGAAAAAGCCAAATCTGAATTTCTAGCAAATATGAGCCACGAGATTCGGTCGCCGATGAATTCAGTTATTGGTTATGCCGACCTTTTAACAGCCGCATCGATCGATAAGAGCACTCGTCTGGAATACGCCCAGCGCATCGTCTCGAATGGGTCCCATCTTCTTAATATTTTAAATGATATTCTTGATCTAACAAAAATGGATCACGGTAAACTCCATATCGAAACCACCCAGTTTTCCCTAAAATCTTTGATGTCGGATGTATGCCATTCCATGAAAGTTTTAGCAGCACAGAAATCGATTAATCTTGAATTCGATTACCCAGCCGGCACACCAAAAGTATTTATTTCTGATCCTCTTAGGCTAAGGCAAATCGTTGTCAATCTGGTCGGTAACGCGATCAAATTCACGGCCACAGGCTTTGTGCGCATGGAGGTCGAATACTTAGGTAATCAGAAAGAGCTACAGATAAGTGTCGTAGACACAGGCTTGGGTTTGTCGCATGAGTCGCGTCAGATGTTATTTGAGCCCTTTACGCAAGTTGATAGTGCTGTGAATCGCAACTTTTCGGGTTCTGGTTTGGGACTTCACCTTTCACAACGGCTGGCGCAACACCTTGGCGGCGAGATCACAATTCCTTGGAGCGAGCTTGGCAAAGGAAGCCGTTTTACTCTGACCCTGCGAGATATGGAGCCAGGAAAAAGTTTGAAAATCCCACTCAAGCCGCTTCAGATCTCAGACAGTTCGGATCAACCTTATGAACTACCAGACGACTTAAAAATATTGGTGGCAGAGGATTCTCTAGAAAATCAAAGGCTCATCCGTATTTATCTTGAAACAGTATCTGAGAAATTAGAGTTTGCTTCTAACGGTAAAGAGGCCCTTGAAAAAGTCCAGTCTCAAGAATTCGATGTTGTCTTGATGGATATCATGATGCCAACGATGGATGGCATCGAAGCCACCAAGACATTGAGAGAACTTGGATTTACAATGCCGATTATCGCATTTACGGCACATGTTATGAAAGAAGAAGTGGATGAAATCTTCAAAGCCGGTTGTGATGGTTATATTCCAAAACCCATAGCGAAAGCCCATCTGTTAGAGGCAATGTCACAAACTATCCGTCGCTTGTCTTCAGAAAAGTAAGCACACAGGAATTTTTGAGGTGCACTCCCTTAAAGGTCGATTTGGTTTATTAAAAAGGTCACTATTGGATCCAGTAAACATCCTTAAATTTTCAAGTCATTTCGGCGGTGATCTAGGTAGTGACGAAATCAAGGCACTCTTTTTCACTAAAGATATGTAGGGAGAATGTCCTCCACTTTAAGCTTTTAAATTCTTGTAAGCCGAACTTCCCATTTTGATTATCTACTATTGAGAAAGTGAAATATTTTTGTCCTAAATAGCTTATTTCAGTAAAGTCTCTTTTTGATTTATAAGTATCACATAGTGTTTCTCGACAAGTAAGCTTAGTATTATCTTTTATATATTTAACAAGGGGACGTTGGTGAGGATTCTAGTATTTACGTTGATATTTTTGTGTTTGGGACAGAACGAGGCTTTTGCCGGATCGGATATCGATTACTGCTTAAACCTTCAGGTGGATGGCCAACTACGATATTCCTCGTCCGATCGGCAAAAAATCAATGATCTACGATCGTTTATTCAACAGCAAGGTGTCCTCTCTCGCACAGGGAGAACATATCGTTGGTACACCGATGACAATGGAAATCAAAAACGAGTTCACTACGATATTCTTCATCACAGCAATTCAAACAGCAACAGTCCACTGGTTCTCTACTTTCATGCGGGGGGCTTCACACAAGGTCACCGCTGTAATGCCTACATTCAGTTTTACAGTGAAATTCGTTATCTGCTCTCCAGGGGAATTGCCTTTGCGACGGCAAGTTATCGCTTTTTAGATCCCCAAAACGGACACGGTGTTCTACGTTCCCTTGAAGACGGACGACTGGCTCTGCAACGGATTCGATCAAGAGCTGGGGACTACAACATCAACAAAGACAAGGTCGCACTTGTTGGCAAGTCGGCAGGGGCAGGAATTGCTAGTTGGGTGGCCTATAAACCAGAACATAAAAACCTAAATTCGAGTTGGGCACCTGCAAGAGAATCAAGTCGTGTGAATTGTGTGATGCTTATGGAGACCCAGGCGACCTATGCTATTGATAAATGGCATGACGTTTTGCAGCCTGAGTTGGGTAATAGAGATCTTCGCAACTATTCAGAGGCGCGAGATAAGACGGCCGATCTCTTTGGATTAGCGAACTATGGTCAGCTGACCCAATCTTATTACAATGAGTACTCTGCAAAAGTCGACATGCTCGACCTGATTACAAGTGATGACCCAAGAACCTACATTCAAAATATAGAAGAGCGTGATGCTCCTCTTTTTACCAGCTCCAACCCAGAAAGACCGAATATGGGCGTAATCCTTCATCACTATCTGCATGCTCAAGCTCTGAATGACAAGCTTGCAAGTAAAGGAGTGACCCGTTGGGTTTACCAGGATCGAGGAGACGGGACCAGCGCAAGCTTAACGAAACGAAAGTCTTTCTTAAGTCACAGCTTGTGCTTAGACAAGTAGAAGTGAATGCCTTGCCCAGCACAAAACAGTCTGGGCTCCTGTTTTGAAAGGCATCTGTTCCGTAAATTGTTCTTCGCCGGTTCTTTTATAACCGAGACTGGCAGGTAGATATGAGATTTAGCCCGTTTTTCTCTGTTCGTACTTATAGTTTTGTGCGCGCCGAAAGCCCTTGGCTACGGCTTGTTCAACTGTCTTTACAAAGAAGTCACCATTTTCTACTTTGATTTTGATTTTATCGTAGAAGGGGTCAAAAGGGAGATGATAAATTTTGTCTCCATCAGAGTTTACATTACATTTAATCAAGGCATAGCTCTTTTTTAACGGTTCACGATTGAGCTCGATCCCCAAAACATCAGCGACCTTCTGCGCACCTTTGCTGTAAGTGGCGGTGGTGTAAAACCTTGCAAAGACTTCGTAATTGTAGGTATTTGATGTCTGTTTAAAATGCTCCAAAGACCCGTAGAGTTGAAATATGCAGTTTTCACGAATCTTTTTGTTCTCAGCCCAGCATTTGGTTTGCACAATAAGAATCTCTTTGTCTTTATGACTGGTGATTATTAGGTCTCGCCCCATATCTTCAAATCCATTCAAAGCACCATGATAGTTGACGTGAAACCCTTCAATTTCATAAAGGTGTCCAATATAGCGCTCATAGAAAGTCCCGATCTCCAGGGTCGAAAAATCAGTCTCTAAGTACTGATCCAGCTTTTTTTGAGCCTGATAATCTTCGTTGAAATAGGGGCGAATACTCCAGGCTAGGACAAGGACCAAAATTAAAATGAAAGCCGAAACTATATAAAATTCCATTGATTCTTACGCCGCCGATTCATCAGAATCACTTTTCCAACTATGATCTTCTAGACAACGAGTGATTTTTTCAAGGTCATTAGAAAAAGCCTTCCAGATCTGTGATAGTTTCTTTTTTAGTTCGGTTTCTGAGATCTCGACCTCTCCATCTTCGTTTTTTGGCAAAGTAACTTTGTGAGTAATGATACGAGTGTATTTTGTTTTATCTCTAAAGGCTCCTTCCCAAACCTTAAACCCTGCTTTTTCTAGATTGGTCAGCAATTTTTTACGGCTGGTAACTTCGCCCCAGGTCCAGACTTCAAAGCGTAGCATCAACTGCTCTCTTTTTGTGCGAGATTGTCTGAAGTAAAGAACCACAGGAGATTTTCGTCCGTAGATTCTCTCTGATTGATCCGATCCGATTTCAGGTAGAAGAGTTTTCCAGTTTTCTGGTATAAAGTAAATACAGTTTGCAGTTGAGGATATCGAGTCTATTGGAATCACCTCGGGTAGGGCTTGTGCAATATCGTCTTTGATGCCAACCGACTGACTGTATTCGACGATCATGTCTATGGCCTCTTTATGTTTACGGTAAATGGATTTACACAGTTGCTCCAATTCGGCATCTTGCATGGTGAGTCTCCTCAGTATTTCAATGTAATGATCTAAAAAAGTTTGTACGGAATTTGCCATTTGAGATGCAAAGCGCTTGTAAAGTGGCTCTAGAATTTCAAATACATCGCCATGACTGAACGATATGTAGTTTTCTTGTTGCCCTTTGTCGGAAGCTTGATCTCCATTAAGAGTTAAAAAAACAGGAACAATCTCATGGTCAGGAAACTCGCTATCGACGATTTTTTTGTATCGCAAAAGTTGACCGGCCGATTCTTTGCTACCCACTTTGTTTTCGATCAGTAGGCACCATTTGTTATCCGGATCTTTGACTAAAACATCAATATTACGCCACTCACGGAGAACTTCAATATTTCTCATGTCCATCACTTCAACTTTAGAAGGTGAGAGTTTGGAGAGATTGATTTCTGAATTGTATATAGCACGACCGATAAAGCGCCTTAAAAAAAGGTCTCCCATGCCGTGAGCTTCGTTGGGAGTTAGAAGCCAAGCCAAAACATTGCTGTGACGAATTTCAGCTTTAGAAATTTTAAGGGTGTCAAAAATATTGAATTGTCCCAAACGATCCGAAAGGGCTTCGAGCTCGAGGTTATCTAACAGAAATTCATCGAGTTTTCGTACTTTATCAGAGTTTTCATCCATAAGATCCTTTCGGACCTACGGCCATTGAAATGAACGGGCCAAGGTTGGGATTCAAAGCTACCGACCTATTTAATAATATTACGATTGTGCCAAAAGCAATCCTAGAAATCAGGCTGTCTTAATATTGGACACTATTGAAAACTCGACCACGACGGGAGAATGGTCAGATAGAATGACTTCACTTAGTGGGGGTATTATATAGGATTTGATGCTTTGGCTAAAAAGGCCGGACCCAAAAATATGGTCTAGATGATGGAGTTGGCCTTGCGAGCGCCTAAAAGTTCTATGCTCACTCTCATTCACCTTTAAATTAAAACTCTTGTGGTAAAGACTGTCTAGACCGGAATCTGCTAAAAGTCTGCAGACTTCAAGAAAATCGGATTGGGCGAAAGTAGGGCCGAGATTCCAATCTCCAGCGACAATACTTTCGTTGGCCGAAAGGAAATTTTTGTAGTGCTTCAACGCTTCAAACTCCAGACAAGAAGGTCCCTTCACGCCTTTAAAACGCCCTTGTTTACACGCGTAATAAAAATTCCAGACAGCCAGAAGGTTAAATTGGAAATTAGCTTTACTGACGATGAGAGGAAGGAATATCTCCATGTCATTATCTCGCTCAACCGGCTTAAGCTCGTACCCATTGTAAGTGATTACACCTAAACCCTTGGGAGACTTTGTCTTATGGTTATTGGTGATCCACTCGGCATCGTTGGGTTTTAGAGCTTTTATGTTGGATTCTCGCATTTCAGGGATAACAGCGATGTCTGGTTGAAATCTTAAAAGGAAATCGATTTGTTCTTTTTTGCCTATACCACTATTACAATTCCACAGTACTAATTTCATAGGTATACATCGGAATATTTGAATGAATCTTGATTGCTAAAAGGTTTTAGCGACCTTCGCAGTCTTCCATATAAGAAACAATTTTTTTATTTTGGATAAAGTAGCAGCCAGGGCGTTGGCTGATGTTGGTCTTTTCACCTTTTTTTGACAACTTCTCTACTTCGATACTGGCTTTCCAGAGGTCGATCTTATGAGGCATCTTTTGGGACTTGATTTTAACCTTGCATGTTTTAGCAGAACAGCCTTTAAATATAATCTTCTCATCAGCCAGGAAGCTCTGAAAACTTGGAGCATAAAGTTTAGAATTTGGTTTTTCTCCAGCCACAGTTTGAATATGGGTTTGTAAAACTTTTTCCGCTTGCTGCTGTTGTTGTGGGGTGGCTGAGGCCATAAGAATAAATAGGCTTATTGGCAAGAATAACAAATGAGCCTCCTATTGAGAAATGGAGAGCGACTGCGATCACGCGCCTGTCTCTCTTCGGGAGAGACTTCATCATACAAATGAGACAGTTGATTTATAAAATACTGCCCCGGACATTGGGTGGATTGAACATGGTTGTGTCCGATGACCTCAACAATATTAAATCGGTTTTTTAAAGATTGAATCAAGCCGCGCAGAGCTTCCACCTGGGCCTGGGTCGGAGCCCGCAAATGCAATCCCCCAATCAGTGCTATACCGATACTGCGATAGTCATTATCGCGATCCATGTAATATTGATTGTTGGAGCAGTCTTGTGGACGGTTTGATATTTGACCAGCATTGGCGCCCATATAGGAAAGGGAGCGTCCTTCATGAATTCCACCGTTGCGATCAATTAAAAAGTGGTAGCCCACATCGGCCCAGTTTCTCCAATTAATGGCGCCGTTAATAACATCGGTAACACTTTCATTAGAGGCTGTATGGTGTAAAATGATGCGTCCCATACTGTAAACGTTTTGTAACAGGCGTTCATTGTCTTGCACCAGGGGATCATCAGCACGAAGCACACCATTGCGAACCAGAAGGTTTGCATAGTTGTAACACGAGCGGTTTTCCGGACCATTAAAACGAGGCGGCAAGGCCCCTGTAGGCCTGGGATAGATTGTCAGTCCCGACATATCAGGTGCACTGGCCGGCTCCACTGATTCTACGGCTGTGGCATCATCTGGTCCTGAGAGAAATGGAAAATTGGATGGCGCTCGCTCAGCTGAACTCATAGCCAAGAGAGTGGGAAAAATAAGAGTGATGAATATTGAGCCCATACCCTATATTGTACCGGTCCAATCTGTGAATTTCCAATCAAATATTAAAAAAAAATCAAGAAGAGCTTTGTTCTCATGTTTGTAGAGGTCCTTCAGAAAAGGACCTTGAGAGTCTTTTTAAAATAATCGTTAAAAAGGTCATTAGGTATTTATATATACTCAATGACCTCTCTAATTTTTCCTAGCCGCTCAATCTAAGTTTTCTTTCTCCTCGGGGAAAAGAAATTGGGGACTGTGAATTTCCATAAAATTTTGCTGAGCCGGAGTTCCGGTGTATTCCTGAGTATTGCCCAACCCCAGCTGTCCGTTTCGGTTGGTACCGAAACATTTGGCCCTTCCATTTGTAAAGACAAAACAACCGATTCTGTCGGCAACCATATAGTCGGTAACCTTGAGGTTAGTTCCCAAAGAAATGAGGTCTTTTTCTTCTACCATCAAGGGCGTTGAGTCTGGATCGATAATAAACTGGTTGAAGTTTGAATTGGGAGTAAAGTTGGCCTGTCTTGATCCAAAGCACAAGATCTTGTCTGACGACCTAAGAGTGGCGCAGAAGGTATCCCATGTGTGATCAATATGAAAGAGCTTATCGATATCTTTGGCATAGGGGCCTGCAAGGGTGAATGCATTTTTGACTCGGGTGTCAGTCTCCCATTCTGATGCATGGACTCTTTGTTTGTAGTCTTTTGAGTAATCGTCGTGAATTGATGTCACATAGGTGCACTCGATTCGTCCTGAATCAAAGTGCATGCAGAGAATATCAGTTCCGTGAACCATTTTTATTAACTTTTCACCAGGGGGGAATAACATCTTTGCAGACGAAGCCAGACGCGCTAACTTTTGCTCTTTGTTTTCTTTGTTGCCGCCATAAAGTGAATAGTAAAATGGAACGGCACTGTCTCCATAGTTCAAGATCAAGAGATGGGAATGATAGCTTGAGCCTCTTATAAACAATTCTGCATTCAATATGGGACGTGAATCCTTCAACTCAATATATGGAATGTCAGGCAGTTGCCAGTTTCTGTTCTGCAGGTTTTGCATGATTTCGAGGTCCACAGCTTTGAGTTTTCCATTCTCATGGAGAATCAGCGTGGTTCCTGCAGGGCCCGGAATAAATTGGGTAATGGGTGAATCGCCGGAATCCACTTTAAAGAGACTTCGATTGAAGAGATTGTTGGAATATTGCAACCTGTCCGTCTGATTGAACCACTCGGAATAGGAAAGGTAGAAAAAAGTCCTTCGGTAATTTTTTTCAAGACAAGAAAGTTCTCCTGATTTTTTTGAAAAACAAATTTGCCCCTCTCGTAATTTATGAATTTTTTTAATATCGGTAAGGGGAGATTGAGTGAGTTCCCAGAGAGTGGGCTCTTGACCTTTACCCTTTTTTCCAAAAAGAATGTAAAAGACCTTTCCCGTTTCAGTGAGGTAGAACTCCAATGAATTTGAATAGTACATGGAGTTGTCAGAGACGATTTGCACTATTTTTTCATTTTCTGGAAAAACCATGGAAGGTTTGATTCGTTTCATTTCTCCGGGTTCATCGCCATAGGTTGGAGTGGTAGCGCTGGCGTAATAGTTTCGGCTCCAGCAGTTGACCTCTCCTGAGATAAAGTTGGCGCATGGTCCTCCCGCACCAAAAAAGATTTTGTGGACAGGAGAAAAATAGGCCTGATCGATACTGCCCTTGAAGCCCTCCTGGAAAAGCTCAAAGAGCGCAGAGGTTGTCACGTCAGTCTGTGGTTTTTTTAACCAAAGCTCTAGCTCAACCTCTGTCGTATCCTGCTGCATAAGATTGTAAATCAGGTAAGAAGGCTTTCTATCCTGATGGTCAACAAATTGAGTCAGTCCTTCAGACGGTCTAAAGACCCAGGAAGCATCAGTGAAATTCTGGTAACGAACAATTCCCTGTGATGATCGGATTTCAAAACCCTCAAAAGTCAGGCTCTCTGTCAACAGGGTCCACTGGGGATTTTCCAGGGTGATGGTTTCCGAATCAAGTGATTGGATCTCAAAAGTTAAAGAGCTGCCATTTTCGAGAACAAATTGAACTTTGTCAGCATCGGAAAATTGAATACGGGATGTGCTGGCCAGAACAAAATCGTCAGAGGCATTGGCTTTGCTTTCCGCTTCGATGGCGATCCAGTTCATAAGAGCCGTTTTAAAATTTTCATCCTGAAACCCACAAAGCTTGGGTTTTCCACAGTGGCCGTTAAAACTTCTTTGCCACAAAGTGGACTTTTCCGGAAAGTTGAGATTGATGGTTCGGAGTGCCTCCGGATAGGAAGAATCGGCATCGAATGTGGAGTGGTAGGGGTTTTGCTTGATGCCGTGGCAATCAAAACAGCGCTGCAAAAGAACTGGGTGAACTTCACTTTTAAAAAAGTCCAGGCCGTCATTAGCCAATGCTGACCATGCAAAAAACAATGTGAAATAAATCAGAACAAATTGTTTCATTTTTTTCTCCGTTTAAGTAAAGCTGAGCAAGTCATCAAGGCGCGAAGCCGGGATGTCAGCGAATTTTTCGGTTTCATTTTCAGCACCGATCGAGGACAGGTAGTTGGCAAACACTGTCTGCGCAACATTGTCAGTCCGCCGCCCAACAAATGTTTCGGATTCGGCGATCTGCCCTTCAGTGAAATGTCCAATTTGGGTTTTTGTCTGATTGACTCCATCAGGATGATAGCAACCCATCAAGGTCAGTGTTCTTTGTCCGGAATCGGCATTCCAGTTTCTGGTTCCGTTGCGAGCTGAACAGCTTCCATCGGTCAAAATTTGCACAAAAAGTGGTTTGCCAAGGCGGTGGGCCAGCTCGATCGTTCTTCCCAGTGTTTGTCCTGCCATTCGATCCATTCGATCTCCTGTTGATTGAGATCCGTCGTGGTAGTCATAACCTCCCAGAGCCACACAACTGGGGCCCGTGAGTCCACGAATGGAGGCAAGAATAATACCTGCCGTGAGGACTGATTCGTCCGTTGTGCGCGCATTTCCGGGTAGTCCAAACAGATTTCTGATTTCATTTGTATTTCTTGGGTCCACATCCATATTTGATGTCAATGACTCGTGAATGCTGTCGAAGTGCTCTTTGAATTTATTTTCTATTGCTGAGTCCTGATCGGAAAGCTGTGCCAGGGCTTCAATCGTTCTGGACTCCTGAAATTTTAACAGCTCCACAATTTCGGCATCTGTCAGACCTTCGTTGTTTAGGTAGCCAAGACCTTTAAGCAAGTTGAGCTGACGGACATCATTGAGTGGTAGGGGACGCAGGGCCGGTTCGTCCAGCGACAGTCGGGTTCGTCCTCCGGAATTTGTTCCTTGAGATCCAAAACCCTTGGGGCGGGATTTGAGTTTGGAATCCCAGTATTTTGTGACCAGCCCCAGCGCACTGGTGGTGTTGTTGTTGGAATCATCCACCGCCTGATGGGCAATGGCTGTCATTCGAAATCTATCTTGAGCTTCAGAGCTCATGGTTTCCGTCAAGCCTTCGAAAAACTGACTGGTTCCCTGCGGAGCAGGGAGACCAAATCGGCTGTCCATGGTTGAGTTGCGCGGGTCAAACCCAAGAGTGCTGTAAGAAGAGAGCAGATCCTCGGAGCCGCCTTTTCCTCCCACCAAGAAGTTTCCTGGCAAGGCCGCGCCGCCAACCAGATCCAAAACCAGAAAGCCAGGCAGGTGGGGCATTCCGTCCTGGGCAAAAAGTCTTTGTAAGGGGAAGAGACTGCCTGCTGATGCCAAGGCGAAGCTTTTCAGACCAATGGCCATCACTTCACGCCTCGACCAGCGAAAGCAGCTATGGGATGAGAGAATCTTTTTTTGTTTTTTGGAAAGATGAAGTTTCATAATTTTATTTCCTTATAAGTTGATCAAGTAGACTTCCGGGCTTGAAAGGACCAGTGAACAGACCATGCTGAGTTTGTTGGGAAATGCAGAATCGGGGTCAATAGTTTCTGAAGCCTTTAGAGGCGGAAAATCACCGGCAAAATCCATCAGAGATTTCAATTCGTCATCCGTCGCTGTTCGGCCCGTGGTTCGGGCAATGAGTCCCGACAGCCAGTTTTCGAATTCAGGTTTTGTCGGTCTGGTAGCGAAGTTTGAACTTTTGATTGTATTGCTGCAGGCGATAAAGCTCAACTGAGTCCACGCATTGATGAACACTGGATTGATTTCGGTCAGGTCATTTCTGACGGGTAGTTTTGAGGCCAGTTCATCAGGAAGTCCCAGGTCTTTCACCGGCTTTTCCAGCGAGAGTCCCAGCTGTCTGATCAAGGCTTCTTTTTTTACAGTTCCCTTAACCTTTGCGCTCGAAATCATGGGTGCAAACGCAAGGCAGATGACAGAGACCAATAACTTAAAATTTTTCATAAGTCCTCCAGACAAATCTGACTGTTCAGCTCAGCGATCATATCCAGAAAGTTTTGCTTCTTTTTCAGTTGGTAGGCGATTTGACCCATCTCCGGTTCAGAAAGCGGAGCTTGTGGACACATTGTTGAATGGGTGCGTTTGACAAGACATTGATAGAACTGAAGGCTGTTGGTTACCAATTCAACAAAACTTTTGGGGCCATTAAAATGTTGTCCGACTTTGTCGGGATGGGTTGGTATCCAGCCGGTGTGTTCCCAGCTTTCGTCATAGGTCTCCCTGCCGGATTCGAAAGTCTCAAAATTGATGTTCATTTTTGCAAAAGGTGTAGGTCTGAAGACGATCGTTTCTTCAAAGTCGTAATAAGCGAAGGCTCCCCTGGCGGAATCCATGCCGGCATGACATCCGACACAACGATTCAGGTAATCTTTTGGGTTGTTACCTGGAGTGCGAGGGATATCCCTACCGACCCACTCATCATTGATCTGAAAATTCATGATGGATTCGATATTTTCAATACAGAGAAAGTCTTCCAGTATTTTCTTAACTGGCCTTCGATTGGTTCCACCCTCAAAGATCGCCTTGCCATACTGAGATGTGGTGATGACTCCCAGGTTGTGGGTCTCTGGAAGATTGGCATACACATAAGATTTAATAGTTTTCTGTCCACCATTTTCATTGGTCAAAAAATTACGAATTTCCTGATCTGAAAATAGGGAGACGCCAATGTCTCTATAGGCGCCTATCTGTCTCCTGTACTCCGGGCTCTGATGAGCAATATAGAGAGGGGAACCTGTGAAGAAGTCTTTAATCTTTTGTTCATGAAGAATCCCACCGATCCATGCAAAGGTGAAGTCGCCAATGACCTCGGTGTCGCTGACTTCACGACCCGCCATGGGAGTGAAAATGGGCTTGATGATATTCAGACCCACTGACGATTCTGGTGCTCTGACGGCAAGCTTGGCGGCTTCCAGAGTTTGTCCTTCGTCGATTTTCTTTTGCATGGCTTTGATGGTTGGAGAATCCGGGGGCAGATTTGTCCCGTTGATTGTTTTCCATATTATTGCCGCATCGACAGACTTTGTCTGACTCCATGCAGGTACTGCCATTGATAACAGCAACAGATAGAAAATAAGAAAATAAATTGGAACCTTCATATCTCCTCCTTTGGAGATACAAGAGGTAGCAAATGGCTTATCGAGCTACCATGAAATGGTGCTGATCGAGGCAGATAGTGTTTACAACTTGTAAATGACTGTGAAAAAACTGCGGAGCAGTGGTTTTATCGATTGGATAAGGGGACGAACTGGGCCAGAAAGAAACAGACCTCCTCGTGTCCCTGGGAAGAATCTGTAGAGGCCACTTCTTTGAGAAGGTCAGCAATTTTCTGTTTAATCACAGGAATATCCTCCTGTCTGCAAGTGAAGCAGGAGCTTGTAACGAGACGGTTTTCACGGTTGTAGGTTGATGACCTGTTTTGCAATATATCTGTGACTTTTTCCATATTTTTAATATGGTGATGGGTCAGACGGCTGCGATCCCGACTGGTAAATTCAGCCTGGTAATGAGTTTTATAAAAGCATCCAGTGTCGGGGTCTTTTTCAACAAGCCCTGCTTTCAGCAGTTTTGCAACCGCCTTTTCAACTTTTTTATGAGAAACTCCAAGAAAGTCGGCAATAAAATCGATACCTCCGTCATAGGCTTTCAGGAGCATCGTCTGCATGATTGCAAAATAGTGCCAGTCTTCAAGCGCAACCAACTGATCGTCATCGACACGGTGCCAGTCTCTGGCCTTGTTTTCTTTTTCTGTCGCTTCTGGTCTAGAAAATGCCAGATCACTGATGGTAGCCGAATTATTTTTATTTTTCAGAAGGTTTTTTCGCAAGCGATCTTCAACCTCGAAGTCGATGTCCAGGTGCCGGCACAATTCTCCTAAAATTTGTAAAGATGGCAGACGCTTTCCATTTAAAATCATAGAAGTCATGGCCGGGCTTAAAGAAAGCTGGCCGGCCAGCCACCTCACTGAAACCCTGGGATTGGATTTCTTTTTACGGAGATAGCCCTGCTTAAGAACCTGAGAAATTTGCGACACGATTTCCATGATCAGTGTTCTCCGATTTCAAGTTGGCAACTGAACTCGGCCTCGGTGGTTTTTTTATAGAAATCCATAAGTTCGTGGAGAGCAGGATGAGTTTTCTCAGGATCCGGGCATAAAAAGCCAAGACGCTGCCGCTCGAATTCACCATTGACTTCGTGGACGCAGTAGCAGGGTGAATTGAACCTTTTTTCCATGCTTGGAATTTCCCTAAACAGATCACTTTGCAGAATAACCCCAACCGCAGCCTCAATTTGAGCCTCAGAATAAGGGCCTGGTGGCACCTGAATCAGGTAAGGGAAAAACAAAAGTCTTTCAATGGCATCGGTCCCAAAATTAAATCGTGCGGGATCGCCGGAATTCAGCGCGTGGTCCGTCTCCACATAGAGTTTAATGGACAGGAAAAAATGAATGTTTCCAAGTTTTCTGTCCAGAGCCGTTCCAAAGTAACCAAGCTCATTCCTATAAAGTGGCCGCAGGATTTCCAGAAGGCGCAACAGGACTCTGGATTTAAATTCAAATCCTCCGCCATCACCGCCGCCGCCAGAAATGTCACCACCGGGTACGAGCTGCAGTTTAGAGTTTTCCCGGTCATTGGAGGCAACCTGGGGTGCCAGCCACTGATGGGGGGAGTCGGCCCCGATGCCATGACGATCCACCAGTGTTCCTGCAGAATTCAGAAGAACAGCAATCAGTTGTTCTTTGTATTCAGGGGCCGGGGATTGCAGCAAAAGAGAGTGGATTGACCCTAGAGCATTGGAAATTTCGTAATGATTGTCTCGGAGAATCTCATGCAGAAAAAGGCGGGGCGTGGGAGGATCTTCCGAATTAAAGAAAATGTAATCCTGATTATCAATGGTTGTATAGAAAGCAGACCTTCGGGTTTTTCCCTTTCTTTTTTCAAACTCTTCGGGCGATATAGGAGAAAAAATTGTGGATTCAATCTGTTGGATCAGTTCTTCCAGTTGCAGCGGAGAGGATGATCCAATTTGATCGATGCCATGGGCCTGAAACACCCCGATGTAATCGATAAGGCTCTGTTTTGCCTGAAGGTCGTCGTCAAACCCTTGGGCGATTCCGCCCAAAAGCAAAACTGTCAAAAATGTTAAAGAGCTAATAAGTTTCGTTGCCATTGGTGCCGGGAAATTTACCATAAAACGGCTCAAAGACAGGGTTTTCCCCGGCAATTTGAAAAAAAATCAGGATTGAGAATAAAGTAGACAGTTTTTTACTTTGAACCCATCAGGATTCAAACCTCAAAGAAGAGCCAACTGCTGTCAATCATCCCCAGTTTGGAATTGGAGGGGCTAGCCAAATGCTTGAAAATGGGTCGGAACCTTTTTTTAAGGCAGTAGCAAGTGATTTTTCTCCATACAAGTGGACGATAGGACTGTAACCCTATTGGGGCCACCTAAATGTTAATTGAGCCTTTTCTGGAGGGCCTACCCCCAGTTGCTGTTGTGATTAACTTGGAATATCTATTGCAATTTAATTTGTGTATTAAATGACTTAGCACTAGGTCACCTGATGAATCGAGGGACAACGGGGATTGCGGTGAATTTTAAAGAAGAGACGGAAACTAATAACCTAACGTTGACTCAAGAAACGAAGTCCAAAAGACTTGAGCGGGCCGCCACAACCGATAGAGTCACTTCCATAACGACATGGCATGAGCGAAAGTAAATAAGTCTCCGATCAAAGTGAGCAGAAGTAGTTCGTGGCAGTTTGAATAGTTATTTTTAGAAGCACAGGTAAATTCATTTTGAGAGGTAAAAGAAGTTTCGGCTTGGTTTGAAATAATTGCGTCAATCAAATATGGTGTTGGTTAGATATGTTGACGGCGAACACGTTACTCCAATAAACTCTTGGAGTGTCAAAGCCCATAGTTTCTATTTACTGTTTATATCTCCTTTTGATCATTACCTACGTTTTGAAACAGACTTTTCTGCCCACAAGTGATGGCAACGGTGGGTGGAACACAGTTATGTTTGGTGACTTCGAAGTCTTCGTTTTTTACGGGGCCATCAACAGTATTTTTATC
>CAXRIX010000152.1:0-6903 GCA_964230555.1 Bdellovibrionales bacterium | reverse complement strand
GCGTCTTGTTAGCTCATACAGTGGAAATGGCAACCTCGATTGTCGAGCTCTTGCAGAGTCAGAAGCAAAACGTACTTATCCAAAAGTTTGTTGCCGAAAGCAAAGGCCGGGACATTCGAGCCATAGTTGTCGGTGACCAGGTGGTGGCCGCCATGCGCCGAGTGGCGAAAGGACAGGAGTTCCGCAGTAACGTACATCGAGGTGGTTCCACTGAGAAAGTGGAGTTGGATGAGGCCTATAAAGAGACAGCGGTCCGTGCGGCTCGTTTGATGGGGCTCGGTATTGCCGGCGTCGATATGCTGGAAGGTAAAGACGGGCCACAAATCATGGAAATCAACTCGTCTCCCGGTTTAGAGGGAATAGAGGGCTGCACGCAGTTGGATATAGCGGGTAGCTTTATAGACTATATTGCCTCATGGGTGGACTTCCCAGAAATTGATATCCGTCAGCGATTGACGGTCAGTCGAGGTTATGGAGTCACCGAAATTTATGTTCCTAGAGGTTCTAGTTTCGTCGGTAAGTCGATAATTGATTCGGGCCTTAAAGAAAAAGATATCAATGTGCTTACTCTGTATCGAGAGAATAAGATTATTTCCAATCCTAAAAGCGAACGTGTTATCGAAGCTGAAGACCGCTTACTCTGTTTTGGGCGTCTCGACACAATGAAAGAGTTGATTCCTGAAAAAGCCCGAGCCCGCCGTCGATCAAAAACTAAAAAGTTAAAAAGCCTGAGTTCCAGCACGAACTGAAGGAATGGGAAATGAACTCCAATGGTTAAAAAGAAGTCATCCAAGTCCAAAAAGTCATCTAAGTTTCATGCCTCTGATATTAAAATTGGTGAAGACACGATTGCACCCGGCGAACGCAAGCGGATACAGCTGGAGGTCGCCTCTCTTTATGACTACACCAAGTTGAATGTTCCCATCGAAGTTATCCGTGGTGTGGAAAGGGGCCCGCGACTTTTTATTTCAGCCGCCATTCATGGAGATGAGATTAACGGTGTTGAAATTATAAAAAGACTCTTGCAAAAAAAGGCTCTGAGTCGAATCAAGGGAACTTTGATTTTGGTGCCGGTTGTGAATGTTTTTGGATTCAATAACAAATCTCGTTACCTTCCTGATCGCAGAGACTTAAATCGTTGTTTTCCAGGTAGTAAAAATGGATCATTGGGCTCTCGTTTAGCGGCTATCTTTATGAAAGAAATCGTCAGTCAATGCACCCACGGTATCGATCTTCATACCGGAGCCATCAACCGTACGAACTTGCCACAGATTCGAGCCTGGCTTGATGATCCCGAAACCGATGCCTTGGCCCGAGGCTTTGGTGTTCCCGTGGTGGTTCATTCAAAGTTGCGAGATGGGTCATTGCGTGAGGCGGCACGAAAAAGAAAAGTGAAAACCCTTTTGTTTGAGGGAGGCGAGGCCCTTCGGTTTGATGAGCCGGTAATTAAAACTGGCTTAAAAGGATGCATGGCCGTTATGCGTAATATTGGGATGCTGCCACGGTTGTCGGCGACGGGTAAGCCCAGCGGAGACAAAGTTTATGTGGCGCAAAACAGTTATTGGGTCCGAGCCAGTCATAGTGGCTCTTTCAAGGCTCGGAAAAAAGTCGGCGATCATGTTAAAGAAGGTGATATCTTAGCGGTGATCTCTGATCCTTTTGGTGAAGACCCCTATTTGGTGAAAGCCCTTGAGGGTGGAATAATCATAGGAATGAGCACGATTCCATTGGTTAATAAAGGGGATGCAATGGTGCATATTGCTGCCTTTAACGACTCAAAAAAGGTTCATGAAGCCATTGCTCGCTATGGCGAGTCGATTGTTTAAGGCTGGGTTTCCGAGTCTTAAATCTTTACAGGGTGTTGGATGATTGGGGTGAACTATCATGCCCCAGCACCGGATAGGTTTCTAGAGTGTCAGGGTGAATCAAGGTTTTAGAATTTTTATAAATTCTTGGTGTTTTATAAAGTTTCACAATAGCTTTCCACTTCGGCATAACCTGAAGCTTATCAGGATGTTCATTTTTTAAAACCTGATGAATCTTTTTAAGGTGCACTCCTGAAACTGTGGGGAATAAGTGGTGTTCCACATGATAGCCAAAATTGATGTGCAAGAATTCCAAAATAGGGTGATTGGTCACCGTTAAAGAATTCGCCAACGGATCATTGTCTTTAGTCATCGGGCTCAGGTTGTGATTGGTGGAGATGTAGGAAAACGGCAAGTAGTTCATGAACAGAAAAGGAATAAGAACCACCCAAATCCAATTGGTGGGTCCTACCAGAATGGCACCACCAATATGAATGGCGATAGCAAGTGCCAATTCGATATTAACTTGTCGATGATCCAATTTATTGAAGGTTTTGTTACGGTAACGCAAATAATGCTGAATGACCTGGGCATTAAAAGAGAACCAAAAGAAAAGATAAAAGAAGCTGCGTTTGCGGCCCGATCCTGGAGAAAACGGGTACATCCACTGGGCAAATTTCGACTGTTTAAAAATTTTATAAGTCGGGTAGGCGTCGGGATCTAAGATTAACTTTTGGGTATGGCTATGATGAAGATTGTTGTGCCAATAGCGCCAGAAGGTGGGGGAAATCAGGTAAGGCAGGAAACAGAAAAAACTAATAAAAGTCTGCAGTTTTTTATTGCGAACCACGCTGCCGTGTAAGATTTCATGGGCAAAAAGGCCGCTGATCGACCAGCAATAACCAATGAACAATGAGAGTCCTAGGTTTATATACCAGGGAAAGTTTTGGGTGCAGACAGCGACGATGCCGAGGACACCAGCCATCCAAATGGACAGGATGGGAATGAGTCGTGGGCGGTAAGGCTTAAATATTTCTTTTGGCAGCTGTTTTTTAACGTGACTGTAATTCATAGCGGAGCCTCAACAATTTAGCGTGTTTACGAGGTTAACCCATATTTTGCGGAAAAACACCCCCTTTGCCCGATGATAAGCGTTGTCATTTATAAGGGGAAGACAGACTTGTCCTCTATCTTGGTTGGAGGCGAGGCGAAATAATGGCGCTGCTATTTGTGATAAATATTTAAACAGGGCTTAAAAACAACTCTCGGCGAGGAGGAGGGTGACAAAAATGGGGAGCCTAATGAGGTTTAGACAGTTGGCGGCGCACCCTGTTCGATGAAAACTGGAATAGGCTTTGCAATTTCAGTTATTTATGAAAGATCTTTTAACGGCCTTATTAATAATTTTAGCGCTGGTTGGGTGTGCACCTTTTAAGGCCAACCTGGCGCCTCATTTGGCCAGTCAATTCACCCAAGAGTGTGGAGCCATGAGCGAATTGGCCTGTCGAGCTATGTATTGGGTGAATTATCATAGAGTCTTGCACAATCTTGAACCTCTTGAAAACAACGGTGCTTGTATCGCGGTGGCCGAATTTCATGCCCAAGATATGGATCAGTTCGGTTACTTTGATCATGATGGACGCGATGAGACTTGGGAACAACGGTATGCCCGCTTTGGAGTGGGAGGGGTTGCGGCCGAAAATATTGCCGAGGTTTCGGGGCCGTATCTGGCGGCTGTTGGTTGGATGAATTCACCCGGGCATCGGGCCAATATTCTTGATCCCGAAATGCGGTCGGGAGGAATGGGTGTTTCCGGCGAAATGTATGTTCAGTGTTTCAGCTCTGAGATTCAGTAGTTTTTGATAGTTCATTGTCCTTGGTTGCTGAAGATCAGGTGGTGAGATTAAGGAGGGAAGGGGCGGCTGTTACCGTCGATCCCGTGCGGATTAAGATTCGCTAGTCATTGTTGGTTTTGGCCTCATGGTTTGGTTCTTTAAGTTTGGGTTTCCAGTTCCTCGAGATCGTCTTCTGATAGATCAAAGTCGAAATTCATTTCGAGGCTGATGATGTAAAGGATATCGCGGATTTCGGCGCGGACTTCGTGGTAAAGGCTTTTAAATTTTTTGAGAACACACATGTTAACACACTCCTTAAGGGGTATATGGTTATTTCTCAAATTTGAGTATACAGGTGTTTACTGAAAAAGCAATCAAATTTTTTGTTTTCCCGGTCCACTTTTGCTAAACTTAAGTCTGTATGGCAGCGATCAATAAGAACACTCCCCCTTTATCCCGATTAGAGCAAAAAGAGAAAACCCGTCGCAAATTGATCGACACCGCCCTTCGCTTGAGCGCCAGCAAAAGTTTTTCCTCTTTGTCTTTACGAGAGGTGGCGACTGGTGCCGGCATCACCGCAGCCGGATTCTATCGTCATTTCGAGTCCATGGAAGATCTGGGTTTGGTGTTGATGGACGAGGTGGGTCTTAGCCTGCGACAGCTTTTACGACAAACTCGTCGTGATCGTGCCCCAATGCCTCGTAGGGAAGCTGTGGCCTTGTCGGTACAGGCTTATATCGATTACATCCGCAACAACCCGGGGCTATTTCAACTGCTTTTAGGTGAGCGTGTCGGCGGTACGCCGAAATTTCGCAGAGCTTTGCACCAAGAGCTGGAGTATTTTAAGCAAGAGTTGGCTTCAGATCTTGTCGAATTGCAAAAACAGTACGGTCCACCTTTGCGAAATGCCGAGCACACGGCCGAGGCGATTATTGCCCTGTTTTTTGTTGTAGGTGCTGAGGCTTTAGATATGGATAAAAAAAGTATCAATTCGCTGTCCAGTCGCCTCATTGAAGAAATCATGATGGTTTTTCGTGGTTCAGAGCAGTGATCAAAAGTGAAGAAAAACTGTTTGTAGACTTATTGAATTAAGCTCTGAACGAGTTCAACGATGAATATTGTCTCAATCTGAGATTCAATGTCGTGTCTGCTCCGTCTTATTGAGAAAATTAAACAGACTGTATTTTTTTTTGTATCCTAGAAGCCAATGAAACGCGATTTAATGAAGGTCCTTTTATTGACCTGTTTTTTATCAATACCTCAAGTTGTCGTCAGCACGGCCTCGGCGCAAGCGTCAGAGCCATCGTCAGCAGTCTATCAGACATTGCCCACTCCTGATTCGGATTATATGCAGGAGGTTCATTTTGGTGCTCCGGTGCCTGATGAATGCCAAACCAGTGACTTTCGCAGTATGCAGTTCAACAATCGATTGATACCCGAGGCCATTCGCCAAAAACTTTACGGCATTATTCCAGGGCGCCACGAAGTTCGGGGTGAAAATTTTTTTTCTGCCCTCTTTAGCCATCCGCAGTTTTTTGATTTTTTAGCCGGAACCACAAGTCAGGTTTTAAGTGCGAGTGATATTTCGGACCAGAGCATCCAGCCGATGGTCGATCGTATTCGCGATATTGGCGAAAATCGGAGGGCTCGCCACCTGAATCGATGGTATCAAGAGTATGTTCGAGCCTATTGGGATAAGGTAAAATCTTGTAGTCTTTCTAATAATTCGGATTTTCAACGATGCGAGGAAACCTTTGATGCCTATGGTGAATATTATTTACGTTATCATTTCAACAAAGGTTTTTTTAATCTAATGAGAAGTCGTCTGAACTCAAGCCAAGAGCTTGCTATGACAGATCCATTGGTCAGTTCTGAACTTACAAGTTTTATGACCTGTCTCAATGATAGCTCGACAAGTCCAGAACAGTCAGAAGCCAGTGGCGTGGAGCCGTCTCGTCAGTGAAATAGGTTTCGTCATCTCAGGATATGACGAAATCTCTTGTTTTCTTTGCTTTTAACTCAACCGTTAATCTACTCTTTGCCGCGCTTATCTGTTATCCGGTGAGGCATGATCTACGGTTCGTCAGATTTCAGTGCTATCATTGATAGACTGGGGAGTTGCCATTCGGCTTCCGAGTTTTTGAATTTATACATTCGAATAAAAACCCTGGGCGATCAAAAATTTTCTATACGTAAGTTTTCAACGCACCTTGGATACAATACACCTTCTTTTGTTTCAGACGTTTTGAGAGGCAAGAGAAAGTTTAATTTCAATCTTTTCCAAAGATTAACAAAGGCAGAAAAATTTTCGGAAATGGAATGCCAGTTTTTACTAAACATTCTAATGTCTGAATCGGCGCCCTCTGAGGATCAAGCCTCTTACCGAAAGTCTAATCAAGCCATTCTTGAATTCTGGAGAAATAAGTTTGTTTATCACCGTAATGCCAGCCCGATTGACAAAATCATTCTCGAATTTATTCAAGGACGAGGTTCTGTGGAGTGGGCAGAGGTGATAGAAGTTTTTAAGTCCTACTTTCCGGAGTCAGTGGTTTACGAGCGGTTGCGTTTCTTGACTATAGACTCAAGAAACGTCAAGCGACAAGGTGACCTTCTAAGCGTTGACAGTGATCAAGCCAGTGGTCGCTTTATTTTGCCCAGAAATGCCTACCAAGACCTGCTTCCGTTATTAAAAAACACTTTGGTGGATGAGTTGTCAGACCAAAATTTTGTAACTCTTTTTAATTCGTACCTGACCGAAGAAGAATTTGAAGAGGCAAAAAAAATTATTCGATCATGTGTTGAGAAAATGGTTTTATTATCTATGAAGAGTGATGAGGAGAGTCGGGGCGAGCAACGTCAATTACGCACCCTATTTTTAAATTACGTCTCTGTTTTGGCTGCAAAGCCGACGTTGACAAATTCAATAACCCAAGAACAAAGTCAGCCTCCGCGTTTATAAAGATACTCCTATCACTCGCCAGTGATTTGGTAGGTTACCAAGTTTAATTCATTGGTCTTCAGATCAAAGGAGAAAATTGATTTTGAAGAGTATGATGAAATAAATAATTTGTCTGCGTCTTCGGCTAAATCCATGTCGTACAAAATGTTCACCGCTGAGACGGTGGAGCCATCACTGAGTTGGTTTTCCAGGGTAATGTTGAGTTGTACAGTGCTTTGTTCAGTTTCATTTGATAGCACCAAAGTCCCGTGGTCGGATAAAAACAAGTATTGGCTACGGACCGGGTGAAATTCGACCGCCACCC
>CAXRIX010000151.1:0-3002 GCA_964230555.1 Bdellovibrionales bacterium | reverse complement strand
GGGCGTTTGCTGATTCTTGATCATTCAGAGTTCAATCTTTTTGAAATTGATCGAGAGGTTCGGATTTCGAGCCAGAACTTTGATAAAGTTGTGCCTTTGCTGGTTGATGTGAAAGACACCGCCTCTTTAACTTCTATTTTTAAAAAATACTCGCCGGATATTGTGATTCACGCAGCCGCCTACAAACATGTGCATCTAGTTGAAGCCAATCCTTACTCGGCAATTTTAAATAATATTGAAGGAACCAAAAACCTTTTGGATCTTTGTTTGGTCCACGACGTGCAAAACTTTATTCTGATTTCCACGGATAAGGCTGTGAACCCTGTGGGTGTTATGGGTGCGACCAAGCGGGTCTGTGAACTTTTAACGACCTTGGCCTCCGTGCGCTCGGGGAAAAGCTATTGTTCTGTGCGGTTTGGTAATGTTTTGGGAAGCAGTGGCAGTTTGATCCCAACCTTGCAAAAACAAATTCAAGCGGGAGGGCCGGTGACGGTCACTCACAAAGATATGACTCGCTTTTTTATGCTGATCCCCGAAGCTGTGCTTCTGGTTTTAAAGGCGGCAACGATTTCCTCGCCAGGGGATATTAATATTTTGAAGATGGGTGATTCTGTTAAGATTTTAGATATTGCGAAAAACTTGATCGCCCTGCATGGGAAAACCGAAGAGGAGATCCCCATTGTCTTTACCGGCACGCGACCGGGAGAAAAACTTTTTGAAGAGCTTTATATTCGTGGAGATGAACTAAAAACCGAGCACCCTGACATCCTGACTTTGCCTAATGGTGATTCTGAACTGAATCTTCACAATCCCAATGAGTTTAAAAAATTAGAAGCTAAGATCGCTGAGATGATCGCAGCCGCTCACAAATCCGATGAGCAGGCCTTAAAAGGTCTCAACGATTTGATCAAAAGTAATCTGGCCATCGGTGGCACCCTAAACAGAGTTTAGTTATTTGGCGCTGCCAGAAACAGCGCTGAGAGATTGGGGGGCTAGCCTTTTTGAGGGGCCAGCCCCTGCCAAAAGAACTTGTGAATGGAAGTCTAGTCTGTCACGAATACACTGCCCCGAATCTTGTATCCCATTGAAAAGCCTCGTAGAATCTAGGATATTATCGAGGAGTTTGCAGCATGGAAGTACAGCACGCCGAAAAAGTTCAGGAAGTGGCCGCAAAAGTTGTTAACACAGGCCCAACGACTCTAGAAATCATTGGAACCCTTCTTTTTGCCCTGGCCGTCATGCACACCTTTGTGGCCACAAAATTCGAAGCCATGGCCCACAAATACCCTGAAGGGTCGATGATGGAGAATATCTTTCATTTTTTGGGAGAGGTCGAAGCGATTTTTGGGATTTGGGCGGGACTTTTTATCGCTGCTTTTATCGGGCTTGAAGGATTCACGGTTTACGATGAGAGCCATCGCCTGATCGGTGGTGCCATTCACTATTTAGAAAGTATTAACTACACAGAGCCGGCCTTTGTTTTCGTGATCATGTGTATGGCTGGAACCCGGCCCGTTATTGTTTTCGCTGAAAAGTGCATCATGGCTGTTGCTAAAGTGATTCCTCTGCCTGAAAAAATCTCTTTTTACATTTCCGCTTTGATCATTGGTCCGTTACTGGGATCTTTTATCACCGAACCAGCGGCGATGACGGTGACCGCCTTAATTCTTTTGGATTATTTTTTCTCTGGGAAGATGTCGACCAAATTTAAGTATGCCACCTTAGGGTTACTGTTTGTGAATATTTCCATTGGTGGAACCCTGACTCATTTTGCCGCCCCCCCGGTGTTGATGGTGGCCGCCAAATGGCATTGGGGCATTGGTCACATGATCAGCAACTTTGGTTATAAAGCGGCGATTTCTATCCTTATTTGTACAATCGGTACAGCCATGATTTTCAAAAAAGAGTTGGCTGGCAAACTTCATATTAAACAAAAACATGACAACTATATGGAGCCATCACTGTGGATCACTATCGTGCATCTGGTGTTCTTGGCCTTGGTTGTTTACACGGCTCACCACATGGTCTTTTTTATGGGGCTTTTCTTATTCTTCCTTGGTTTCACGACGGTGACTCAAGAGTATCAAGACAATATAAAGCTCAAAGAGTCTTTGCTTGTTGGATTTTTTCTTGGTGGATTGGTCACCCTTGGCAATATGCAAGCCTGGTGGTTGCAAGAGATTTTAGTTAAGTTGGGAGATTTGACTTTATTTCTTGGCGCGACCGGTTTAACGGCCATCACCGACAATGCGGCTTTGACTTACTTAGGGTCACTGGTCGAACTGAGCGACAGTGCCAAATACAACTTGGTGGCTGGTGCCGTCGCCGGTGGGGGATTGACCGTTATTGCCAATGCTCCCAACCCAGCCGGTTACGGAATTTTAAAAGGCTCTTTTAAGGGCGGAATCAATCCGCTAAAGCTTCTGATGGGAGCAGCTATTCCGACAGTTGTGGCCTGTTTGTGCTTTCAGCTATTGATGTAAAAATACCTACTAAAGAGGGACTGTCTGAGTCCCTTTCGTCTCTCGGTTTAAACCTGACTTTCCCGGTGAAATTAAAACGAAAACAGAGCCTTTTGTCTTTTCGAATTCTATAGCCAACTACAGAAGGCGCGTTTTGATGTTGGTGGAAAGAGAGCCAATTTCGTTAAAGGCCTCATTGGCTCCGGCTTCGATATCCATCAACAAGTAACCAATCTCTTCATCGGTTGAGAGCAACTGCGAGTGAATGTTGATTCCCTTTTTAGAGACGATACTGTTAATCTCTCCAAGAACTCCGGGAACGTTTTTGTGCACATTCATCAAGCGTCGGCCTTGAATCATGGGGTTAGCCTGAACATTGGGAAAGTTGACGGCACCGATGGTTTGTCCTGTTGAAAAGTAAATGTCTAAAGATTCAGAGACCTCTTGGCCAATTTTAAACTGGGCTTCTTGGGTGCTGCCTCCAATGTGGGGAGTTAAAATCACGTTGCGGGCATTTTGCAAGTTGGTTTCAAAGCCGCC
>CAXRIX010000150.1:0-12905 GCA_964230555.1 Bdellovibrionales bacterium | reverse complement strand
TATGTTTCGCCTCTTTTAAAGTCTGGCAAGATGTCGAACTTTTGACAAGCCCCTGGACGGAAAAAAAAGAAAACTGGACTCAAAATTCGAAAATTCATGACAATTCCATAACAAATACTTGGAGTCACTCAAATTTATTTTTTTATTACAGCACGACTGGACGTTTTATTAGTTCTCACACTTTAGTCGGGTTCGGTTAATTTCAGATTCTGATTTTTTTGAACAGAAATAGCGCTTAACGCCATAAGATTTATTGCGATTTCCAAACCCCAAAAAGGCCAAGGTCTGTAACTTTCAAACTATTATGTTTCGTTTGCCAACCCCGGAAAGATGTCTCGCAAATCAATCTCCTGTTTCCGCGAACAAACATTAGAAAAATAAGACTCATTAAATCCGACTTTAAAAGAAGTCTTCAATTTCAGAACAAGAGATGGTGGCTTTTCAAAAACTTTCCAAAAGGAATCTTCGGAGTCCAATAACTTCACTTTTGAAGCGAGAAGTTTGTTGTCTTTAAAATACTGAGTCTCCACTCCCCGAAGACCACCAAAAACAAGAGCCGAGATGCCTCTCGTATCACTGATATGATCTACTGCCTATTAAACATAAAAAAACCCTCATTTTCAGAGGGTTTGTGTTTCAGCGTATTATTGGGTTTTATTTTCTTAGTTCAATTTGCATTCGTTTTCTTGAAAATTGAGTTTTCGAATGTCGTAGCTGAGGTTTTTAGTGTCTTCACCAAGATCCCAATTGATGGCCGTGTATTTTGTTCTTTGCGGCTCACCGCTGTAGACAACCTCACCATCAATTGTTTTCGACTCGGTTCCATCAAGAATTTCAACGTCCGTCATCGAGACATTCATACGCTCAAAAACTCTTTCAGATAAGTTCTCGGTTTTATTGGTTTGAAGAAAAAGTCCACCGCCGCGAATGATAAACCCAAGTTCAGGAGCCGGTACCGACTTAACACAGGAACAGCCGCCGTAGGAGCCCTTGCAATCCGTGGCCACACATCGTTGCGCGGGTTCGATCGTTAGGGTGTCATGGCTACCGGCGACAACATCATGAGTGGAGACAGTTCTCTCAAACCCTGTAACAAAACTTTCATGGCGGCCTTCAGAAATGACTTCAGCGACACAGTTGTTATCCTCTACCAAGGCTTGGGCTTGCTCATAAGACATGGAGGCTTGCGGGAGTGGATTATCACATAGCAAACGCCCTGAGATTTCAATATTGATATTAGAAATAAAATCCGGATTGCCCGTCTCCGAGGCCTGACTCGTTGAGCAGGTGACTGTTTGCACATTGGCCATTGCTAAAGTCGCAGCGAATTGTGTGATTATTAGTATTAAAAATTTCATGGTTTCTCCTTTTTTAAGTCCGTTTGTTGAGCCCAATGTGCTTGAAAAACAGATCCATGGCCACTCACAGAGTCTTATAGAAATGTTGTGATTTGTTGTGAAAACTTGAGCCCAAAGCCAAGATAGGCGCCGAAGAGCCCCAAAGCGCTTCGGTTGAATGCCCTAGAAACCTCTATAGGCCGCTCTGAACGACAAGGTCTCTCACTTTCGTTCTATGGCTCCGATAGTCATAAAAATGAAGGCGCAAGCCCGACTGGCTCCAAGGTAGGCCTTTCAGATGAATTTGATCGCGCTAGAGAGCGTGTTGTTCGACGGCCCATTCGGACCGTCTGCAGGGCTTTCTTTCGATAGCCTCTTTTTTTATAAACAGTTTTTCGACTTTAATGTCAGCGAGGCCAACCTTAAAGATTCATGATTTTGTTTCTAGCGCGTCCATTGAGTGTGCGGGTATGAATCAGATAACGTCCCTCTGGAACTTCACTCAGATCGACTTCGTAGCTGAACTCATCGACATCTTCAGTAGCAGAACATTTAGACTCTTTAACCATCTTCATGATTGGCAGAACAACAACCACGGCTGGCTGCTGAGTGTAAGAGACTTCAACACGGTCGAGCTCTAAACAATCTCTTGTGATTTCACCTTCAAGCCTGATGTTTTTTGTGCCAGCCAGAGATACGATTTGATTAACGGGTGCGTAAAGATAGTTATCGACACTTTCAGCTGTTGCTTTCTCGACAGTTAAAAATCCCTGTGAGTCGTAATTGCCCTCGGCATTTTTAAACAAAACCTCATACTTTCCTCCTTCTAATGGACCGAGATGCACTTCTTTTTGATAAGGCACAATGACACGAGCACAGATTTCGTCTTGAGTTCGATAGGCCAGGTTGTCCAGATAGATCTTTTTATTGGCAGAGTCGACTTTATTTTTTGTTGGCCCCACCTTGTAGCAAGCATTGGGATACTGCCCCTCGAAGATGATTTCAACATTGTCATTAGTATCAAAGCCCTGGACGAGATAGATATTATCTGGAACTTCATGGATGATATCGTAAGCAAGAAGCTGACTGTTGCCTAAACTGGCTACCAATGAGATTGATAAAATAAGTAAAACGGCTTTCATTATTCCCCCTCGAAAAAAAGTATTAAGCCCCCTCTGTATGCCAGGATTTAGGTGTGAATACAAACAAGCCGCAGTGATCGACGACCTTGTGAAGAAATTAACACTTTTAGAACGATCAAACGAGTTTTTCGAATGTCAGATCAAGGATAGGGCCTACTCACCAGACTCTGAAATATTTGTATCACCACAGACGGCTTGTCATTATTCACAGCTTTTGGACAAAGTTGAAATGTGCGAGCGAAAAGCATCTCCTCGGAAACACCTTGTTCCGATATTTATGGTGCAGACAGGATATCAGGCTATTATACAAGTGGCTTCATTAGTAAGCCTTTATGGTTGATTTTCAGGGAGCTCCGCTACCACCCAGGGTTCCTTGACTGATTTCAAATGCAAGTCTCTCTGTGGGAATGGAATTTCAATATCGTTATCTTTGAATTTCTGCCATATCTTGAAAAGGACGTCGCTTTTCGGTTGGAAGCGACCTTTTTTTACATCCGAGACCCAGAAGTGAAGCAGGAAATCGACAGAGCTGTCGCCAAAGCCGGTGAGAAAACAATTGGGCTCGGGATTTTTAATTGTACCCTGGTACTCGTGGACCGCCTCTAAAATAAGATCGTAAGCTTTTTGAATGTCGGAGCGATAAGAAACGCCCACCGTGATATCCACCCGTCCGGCGGTGTTACTAAGGGTATGATTGATAACCTTATTGGTCATCATGTCCTCGTTGGGAACGATGATCTCTTTTGTTTCAAAGGTTTCAAGCAAGGTGTAACGAGCACTGATTCGTTTTACAAAACCCATGGTGCCGTCGCTCAGCTCGATCAAGTCACCCAGATCAATTGTTTTTTCTGACAGAAGAATGACCCCACTGACAAAATTAGAGGCTGTCTTTTGCAATCCAAAGCCCAATCCAATTCCAATGGCGCCGCCGAAGATGGAGAACACGGTGAGGTCGATACCAATAATCCTAAGAACAATAAGGAAAGCAATAAAGTAAAGAGTGATTTGGACGATTTTGGTAAACAGGACGCGGGTCGAATTGCGCATGCGACTGAGTTTAAGAATTCGGCCTTCGATAAAAGACGAAACAATGGCCGTGATCCAGAGGGAAGTCAGAACCAGTAAAAAACCAGAAAACAGGCTGTAAAGACTGATTTTGTAATGACCGGCTGTGAAGGTGAATTCATCACGTCCCAGATAAGATTGAAGAACCTGAAGATGTCCATTGAAAATGGAATACACAAACAGGATCAACAAGCCCAAAAATAAAAATTTTCCGGTGGTGGAACTGGGTTTTAAAAAAGAGGGATACGCCATGATGACTTCAATATAGGACAAAGTTGTTCAGTTGACTTGGCATTAATCAATATTAATGCCCAGCACAAATGAATCTTTCGATTATTGCCGCCCAATCTATCGATTTGCTTTTTAATTGGCCGCTGGTTGGGCGGAATCAAACATCTTTTCCAGGGGTTTACACTTATAATCTTCCACACCGACATCAGCAGCGCCCATTTTAATCAATTGCCATTTTTGTGAGTCGTCCGCGGCGTAGATCGCTTGCATCATTTGGTGAACCGGTCCCCAAGAGATTTCCTTGTTCACGCTTTCGGCGAACTCGGCCGCTTTCATGGCGGGATCTTTGTCTTCAGTCATCGTTTTTTCAGCGATCTTGCAAAGAGTTTTAAGGTCGGACCGAGCTTTAATGTTGGTAACCCAGGTGCAACCGGGCAGAACGAGGCACAGACTAACGAAAAAAGGGGTAAGGATATTTTTTCTCATCTTAAAGTATCTCCAATTCTGGTTTTTCAAGTAACTGTTTTAAACGTGTCAGCTGCTCTTGCGGGGTGACACCTTTTTTCGGAAGCAAACCAAAAACGTCGTCGATCTGCCGGCCCCAAGTGTGAACTTTGGCCCACACGATCTCCATATCCTCTTCGTGAAGAGTTTGAATAGCTGAGAGCAACAACCCCTTTTTATCACGAGCTCGAAAACTAAAGACCCACTCGGAATTGTCAAAGGTGATCAATTCAATTCTGGAGAATAAGGTCTCGTGAGTGCTTTCCGACTTTAAATCCACAGCCAACTGTTTTTTTAGAACACCTGGCGTTTTTTGGGTTTTCACACAGAACCAATCATACACCCCCATAGCTTTATCGGTGTAAACAAAAGCCTGACGAATGTTGCAACCAATAGCTGTCAGCTTACGGGTGAACTCTAACACCAAACCTGGTTCGTCTTGCAAGCGATGAAAACGTACCCAAATCCGACCCTTCTTGTCTCGAAAGATAAGGGGCCCACTTTGCTTACCCGAAAGCACTTTACCAAAATCTTTGATCAGAACATTGTGGGAAATATTTTCTAAAAGCTCACTGTCCAATTGATTGATAAACTCTTCAGGAACATCCGGGTGCTTGCGCTTTACTTTTTGTGAAAATTCATAATGGCGCTCTTGACTGGGGTTGCGTAAAGTGTCCACCATTTCGCAGATTAGATTTTCTTTCCAGGTGTTCCACGCGTCGGGATTGGTGGCAATGATGTCGATGACTGTGAAGATCGCCAAACGATACAAACGTGACCCCTTAACTCCTTTTGAAAACAAATACTCCCAGGTTTTTGGCGATTGGGGATTTTTACGAAAGGCGGCTGTTGATAGGATCAGGTGATGCTCCACCAACCAAGCCACCTCTTGCACAAAGTCTTTTGGAAATCCAAAGGCGCGAAGATCACGCAGGGCTTTTCTTTTCCCCACCTCCGAGTGCGAACCGGGCTGACCTTTGCCAATATCGTGATACAGGGCCGCCCAACGCAACATATTCCAATCCGTGATTTTTAATTTCTCGCCATAAAATTGCAGTTTTCCCAAAAGCTTGGGATGGGATTGGATGCGCTTCACTTCTAGAACCGCTTGTAACAAATGGGCGTCGACTGAAAAACGGTGGTACTGGTCGTGCTGAACCAAGCCGATCACCTTGGTGAATGCGGGAATTAAATGTGAGATGACATGAGACCGAAAAGCCGCTTCGGTGACTGAACTTGTTTGTTTGATATCCAAAAGCTTTTTTAAAATTTTACCCTTGTTGGGCTTACTGATTTTTTCTTTTTTAAAACCATCGGTTTCATAAAGGCGTTTTCGAATCGCCCCTTGAACCTGCAAATTCGGGTCACTCAGCAATTGTTTTTGCACGTCCTGCCAACTGTCGACCTGAAGATTCTGACAGGAATCGAATTCTTTATTATTCAGCTGACACCTTTCGATGGTCCAATTCGAATGAAAACTCACTCGGCTTAGGCCTTTTTGCACCTCACTCATAAACTCTCGGTGGCGGGTGAACCCAAACCATTCCACCATCTCGTGCTGCTCGCTAGCGGTCAGTTGATCGTGGGTGTTGCTCAAATGCAGTTTATGACGAATCATTAAAAACAGACATTTATAGTAGTCGAGAACCTTAAAGGCGTACTCAGCTTCAGTGAAACGCTCGGGAAACCAGTACGCCAACATCATGGCCTGATGCAAATCGCGCAGACCACCGGCCCCGAACTTCAAATTAGGTTCTAAAAAGTTGGCAATGGAATCATATCTTTTAAAACGCAAGCGTCGCTCTTGATTGATGGCACTTAAGAGTTTGCGACGAAAACGCTTGCCGGTCTTTTCGATTTTATCTTTCTGTATCTGCAATTTTTCGGACGCCTCTTGCGTAAAAGGTTTAGCGTTAAAAAGAGCGTTGGTCTCTAAAACCTCAACACCTTGGCTCCAATCGTCTGGATTTTCGGGCAGTCGCGAGCGAAATTTCATTCCCCGTTCTTCAGCGGTGCGGATCACCCGCCGCACAGCTTTTGGGTCGCCACAGAAGATCACATCCAAATCCGAACCTGGAGCCAATTCGCCTCGCCCCCAAGATCCAATAGCGATGGGAGCGGCGTCTTCCCAACCTTTTATTTCCCGCATACGATTTTCGATATTCAATGACAGCCATGATGAAAAATCCAAGGCCGTCGTCAAGGAATGATCAAGAAGGACCTGCCCATGGGGCGGATCAAGGGGTGGCCGAAGGATTTTGCTAGCTTCCTTCAACTGCTCTGGAGTTAGGAATGTTCTTGTTGCCACTTAGCCAATGTATTGAGCGCATCCAGAGGTGTCAATTTTTGAATCTCTAAGCTGCGTAGATTCTCGACAATCGCGTGATCCACCACTGGTGGAATATCAGGCGCACTTTCAAGCTCCATAGGTCGATCCCACAGATCCATTTGCGGCGATAGGTCGGCACTGCCCTTTTCTAGCTTCTTCAATATCTGGTTGGCGTATTGAATCACTTCTTTGGGAAGTCCCGCCAATTTGGCCACCTGAATTCCATAAGATTTTAATGCCGGCCCCTCGGCCAAATGATAGCGGAAATCAATCTTGCCCTGATTCTCTGAAATCGCCATATGCCGATTTAATAGTTGGTTAGGATAACGCTCTTCCAACTGAGTCAACTCGTGATAGTGAGTCGCAAACAGGGTGTAAGATTTTAATTTTTTTAAAAAGTACTCAAGGATCGATTGCGCCAAGCTCATTCCATCGTAAGTGGAGGTTCCCCGCCCCACCTCATCGAGAATCACAAGGGAGTGGGCGGTGGCTTCGTTAAGCATTTCGGCAGTCTCTTGCATTTCCACCATAAAGGTCGACAAACCTTCCGTTAGAAAGTCACTGGCACCAATACGGGTGAAGATCTTATCGACCACAGGCAAACTGGCTTGCCGTGCCGGCACGAAGCTTCCCATCTGAGCTAATAAACTGATGATCGCCACCTGGCGCATCACCGTACTTTTACCGGCCATGTTGGGGCCCGTCAGCAAAATCGATTGGCCCTGTTCAAGGTAAATGTCGTTGGCCACAAAATGACCGTCCATCAATTGCTCAACCACAGGATGGCGACTGCCCTTTAGATCAATGGCGCCCTCTTTTTTAATTATCGGTCGAACAAAGCTGTTTTCTAAGCTTAACCAAGCCAGCGCGCTCACCACATCCAACTGGTTCAATTGATCGGCGAGCATTAACAGCGGCCGTAGGTGCTGACGAATTTTACCTTTTATGTCGTTGAAAATTTCCAACTCCACATCAGCACGACGGGTCTTTGCGGTGATGACCTTTTTCTCAAGCTCGTTGAGCTCATCAGTGACGTAGCGCTCGGCATTGGTCAAAGTCTGTTTGCGTTGATAGCGATCGGTGGGCACCTTGGCTTTGTGGGTGTTGGTGACCTCAATGTAGAAACCGAAAACATTATTGTAGCGAACTTTCAAACTTTGGATGCCGGTCGCCTCTTTTTCACGGGCTTCGAGCTCGCGGACCTTGGTTTGCGACTGAGTCGCAATTTCAATCAGTTCATCAAGAGAGTTGTTAAAGCCTTTGGCAATAAATCCTCCCTCACGAAAGTTATTGGGAATTTCGTCGACAAAGGCGGTGTCTAAAATATCATACAGTGGTTGCAGTGTTTTTTTAACATCCCGTCGCTGAGGCCACGCTTCCATAGCCTCGATCAACTGCAAGCCCGCTTGCAATGAGTCCCCTAAGGACCTGAGATCGCGAGGATGGGATTGTGGCTGCCCGACTTTCCCCAGTCGCCTTTCCATGTCCCCCACTTGCGCAAGAGTGCGACGGATGTCTTTTAATTTTTCAAGATCTTGGGTCCAACGCTCCACCTGTTGCAGTCGTCCATCAATGCGATCGATGTCGGTCAGCGGAAACTGCATCCAACTTTTTAAACGTCGGCCACCGCCGGCCGTTTTGGTGCGATCGATGGAGTGAAAAAGGGTTCCAATCTTTTCACCCTTGTAGGTTTTAAAAACCTCCAAATGGCGAAACACATTGGCGGGAATTTGCATTCTAAAATCCGAGTCGCGCTTTTCAAAAGGCTGCAGACTATTGAGAACATCTTCACCCTGCATGGACTGCGCATAGGAAAGTAGACGCCGGGCCGATAACGGACCTTGGGATTCGTCGGTTAAAGTGGCCTCGTGAAAAGACACCACCCCAGCCCAAGTTTCAGGTTTGATTAAAAAGAACTGCGCTTCACTTGCTTCGTTTAAAACAATTTCCACGGGAGCCAAGGTTTCAATGAGTTGTTGTTTTCTTTTTTGATCTTTAACCTGATAGTAAAAGCACTCACCTGTGGTGGAGTCCATAAAGCTTAACGACTCATTGTCAAAAGCCATCAGAAAATTGGGACTATGAGCATCCAAGGTTTCCGGATCAAAAACCATCCCCGGAGACAGGATTCGAGTGACCTCGCGTTTCACCAACCCCTTGGCCATTTTCGGATCTTCGACCTGATCACAGATGGCCACCTTTTTACCCGCTTCCAATAATTTATTAATCTGTCCGCCAATCGAATGATGGGGCACTCCACACATAGGTGTCTGATCACCGGATTTTTTATTTCGCGCCGTTAAGGCGATTCCCAAGATGGGTGCGGCCAGGGTGGCATCGTCATGGAACATCTCAAAGAAATCACCCATTCGAAAAAGGACAACCTTATCGGGATGGGCACTTTTGACTTGCCAGTACTGCTTCATTAAAGGTGTGAGTTCTTTCTTTTTGGCCATAGGAGCCAAAAACTATAGGAACCGCAAATCCGAATGTAAAGGGAATTAAAATCCGGAAATCAGATCATTGTCGATTCACCGAAAAACTGCCCCATTAAGCAGCAAAACCACTCGCCGTTCCAAACTTTGACAAATTCTGAAATCTCAATTCACTCTTTGCAAGATTGTGGGAGTGCGGCGGGCGAGTTCTTGAGTCCCAGGCAAAAAACAACCACGGCTACTGCCTGGGCTTCAATTAGCCCGTTGGGCGAAAGCGCGTCCGCTTGAAGGAGGTTGTTTTTTGCCTGGGACTCAAGAACTCACCCTCGATACTCCTCAATAGTGCCTTTTGAAGTCTTCTTTGCACCGACTGTTCAGATCTTTTACAGGTGTTTTTTACACTCTAGGAAAAATCGTGGTTTTTTACTAAGGATGGTTTGATTTATGAAAATTAGAGTTCAATTTTTTTTCAGTGCCCTATTGTTGTTGGCGCTCCCAATTTCCCTTTTGGCGGATCCGCAGGTCGGAGAGACCTTTGAGTTTCCGTTGCGACTGTCTCTTTCCATGCCTGGGGCTGAAACCTATTTTTACATGAAAACGGAGAGCTCGCTGGTCATTAATACGTTTCAAACTTTCTCTACTCGATCGGCGGCTTTGACTTATCTTTCTGACAACACCTGGCGGGTGGAACTCTCTGAGCCCATTCGCATCACCTTGTCCAATCGTCAGGGCGATCAGTTTTTTGGAGACAGAGTGATACGCAGCTTTGTTATTCAACCCTCCCAGTCCGGAGCCCTCGCCCCACTTGCTGTGCTTGAACCAGGAGATCTGGTTTCGACCCGAACCGATACCAAAGATGCGATGGAGGAGACGCGCCAGCGGGCGCGACAGACATCGATCACCGAGTTGGCGCAAGATATTGATCAAAAGCGTTTTCAATTACCCTCTTTGCAAACGGTGCGCGCATTGGAGTTTACAGTTATTGTTGAGGAACTGGGACGGCCACAAGGCGCCCTTGTAGAAAACCCGTCTCTTCGCGTCCGTAACTTCGCCAACATTCAACTGGCGGGACCTGATTATGGAGGACCGCAATCCCTACCGATTGAAAAGGTTCTTGATATCATTGATCCCCGATCGTGGCTGACCTTTCGCTATCAAGAGATTGCCGAGCAAGTGGTGGCACACCGACAGAGACTGCTTGAGGCCGGCTGGGGTATGAGTCAGGAGCGCCCGACACCTCGGGATTGGCTTCCGCTAGCTCAGGCCGCAAACAATGTTTTGGAGTTTCCGCTCTGCTCATCGATCTTTGGACGATAAGCATTCTTGAATCCCCTTCGGTTCTGTGCCTAAAATCAAGGTGTGACCTTCAAACAAAAAGTTTATGAAATCATCTTTGAGGCGGAAACCCCAGCCGGGAAGGCCTTCGATTTAATACTGATCGGCGCCATCATCGGCAGCGTCGGCATGACCATGGCTGAAAGTGTGAAATCTTTGGCTGAGGGGCATCGCACCTTCTTTTTTGTCTCCGAAGTTATTTTCACGCTGTTTTTTACAGTCGAATACATTCTTCGTCTTTATAGCTCAAAAAACACCAAAGCCTATGCTTTCAGTTTCTTCGGAATGGTTGACCTCCTGGCCACCTTGCCGTTTTATATTCAATTGATCTTGCCCGGAGCCCAAACCCTCAGCGTGGTGCGAGGCTTGCGAATCATGCGAATTTTTCGGGTGCTGAAGCTGAATCAATACGCCATGGCCGGCCAACAATTAAGCCGAGCCCTGTACCAGAGTTGGCCAAAGATTTTTGTTTTTCTAGTCACCATCGTCACCTCAGTGTCGATTATGGGATCTTTGATTTACATCATCGAAGGCCCTGCCAACGGATTCACCAGCATCCCTCGCGGCGTCTATTGGGCCGTGGTGACCATGACCACGGTCGGCTACGGTGACCTCTCACCCCAAACGGATCTTGGGCAGTTTATGTCGGTTGTTTTGATGGTTCTCGGTTATGGCGTGATTGCCGTTCCGACAGGAATCGTTTCATCTGAGGTCATTCGCGGTGACCAGAACAGAGGAACTCTCCTGACACGCACATGTTCGAACTGCCTAAAAGAAGGCCATGAAATTGGTGCCAAATTCTGCAATAACTGCGGCCATAAACTCAATTCCTAAGAATTTTTCCTTCGACTTTTAAATCAATACATAAAATTAGAACAATGGTGGGATCTGAGCTTTAGGTGAGTCGTCACTGATCAAGACTCCAGTAAGCGTGATGCGTTTTCACCCGCAGGGTGAAATACTGGCGAGGGCAGGAGCCCGCTCTTGATCAGTGACGACTCACCTAAGGCTCCCGATCTGGCCAATGATAGATTTAGGGTTTTAAAAAGGGGCGGCGGCGGTTGCGGAGGCCGGCGGTCTCTTCGACTGGCTGTTGAGCTTTTTGCAGGAACTGATCGTCGCGGTACAACTTTTGATCGGCTGAGGTGGGCTCTAACGTCCACTCCTCACCGGTTCGCACCGGTGTTGGAGCACTGCTGCAGGCTCCTAAAATAACCAACAAAACCACCAATGAACTCACGGCTCTAATCATTCTATCCCTCTATTTTTTCGATAGGTTTGGGATAACGTGTGAGACTTGTCTTGGCTACAAAAAAGTCACAGCTTTGAAAGCTTTACGCACCTCCGAAAATGGAAGAAAAATTTCAAGGTTCTAAGCTGGCGAGAACTTTTTGATAGATGCCTTGAAAGGCACCGTTACTCATTATTAGAACGGTGTCTCCACTTTTAGCTGTAGCGCGCAAAGGGTCTAATATCTCTTCGACTTGGCTAAAACAATGACTGGGGATGGATAATTCACGCACCACTTGCTCCACATCTAAAAGCTCTTCCGTCGCTAATTTTTGAGTCCCCATGTTGGGTTTGCAAACAAAAGCTTCATCGGCCAGAGCCAGAGCCTCGGTGTAAGCTTTTTGAAAAATGCGTCGCCTTGAGGTGTTGGAGCGGGGTTCAAAAATGACAATCAACTTGCCCTTGCCTTGTCTTTTCTGAAAACTTTCGATAGTGGATCGCACAGCCGTCGGATGGTGGGCGAAGTCTTCAATAACCTGGATCCCACCGGGCTCACCGATCAATTCTTGGCGTCGTTTTACACCTTTGAACTCAGCAAACGCCGCCTTTAAGTCCACCGCCATTCCTAACTCTTTGGCCATGGCATAAGTCGCTAAGGCGTTAGGTATGTTGTATTGCCCAAACATAGGCAAAAATAGGCGGTCCTGCTTTTGGTTTTTGTGAACGACATCAAACTCGATTCCATGACGCCCAAAGTGAACCGCATCGCTGCTCCAATCTCCAGAATTCAATCCATAGGAGACTTTTTGACCTTGATAACGATCCAATATTTTTTTGATATTGGGATCTTCATTATTGTAAATCAACAGCCCATCATCTTTGGGGATGATGTCTAACAAGGACGTAAAGGCTTTTAAAACATCATTAAGATCTTTATAAATATCGGCGTGGTCAAACTCGATACTCGTCAAGATCACCGATTTCGGCTTGTAATAAGTGAACTTGGGAACCTTGGCAAAAAACGCCGTGTCGTACTCATCGCCTTCAATCACCCAGTGATCGCCCTTGGGGTTTTGAAATGAAGAAGCGAAATTATTAGGAATACCGCCAATTAAAAACCCAGGCTTCAACCCCGCCTGTTCACAGATCCAGGCCAGCATGGACGTTGTAGTGGTTTTACCGTGGGTTCCCGCCACCACAAGAGAGTGTCGATCTTCAATGACAAAATCGCGCAAGGTTTCAGGTAAACTGGCGTAGGGAATATCGGATTGCAGGAGAGCCTTGGCAGATCGGAAGA
>CAXRIX010000149.1:0-3819 GCA_964230555.1 Bdellovibrionales bacterium | reverse complement strand
CCGACTCACGGTCGCACTATCAATTTTGGGAGCCCTTACATTAAATTCATAAATGCATTCCTGGCATATCTTTTTAAGCTCTGCATTTAGCTGGTGAGTTACAGACTCAGAACTATATCGTAAATCTTTTATAGAAATTTTAATCTGTGGCGGGAGAACGACATCAATCTTTGCTCCCGTCTGACGTTCCGCCTGGACAAGATAAGCTCGAAGAATTTTAGACATCTCAGAGGCCGAAATAACTAACTCAGCATCCTTCTTGTTGCTCGTAACTAGGCTGATTCTCTTTAGCTTCTCAATTTGTTCGGGCTCAACACCCTTAAACCGGGCGATATCACCGAGTTTTACCACAGTCTTGTTGAATAGACTCACTTCGGGCATTATCTGAATTTTAGAGTTTTGCGCCCATGATAATATCGGAAATAAAATAACTAAAATTATTTTAAAAATTTGCACTATTACCTCAAACTATTCACGTATTGGAGCATTTGATCTGCGGCCTGAATCACTTTCGAATTCGTTTCGTAAGCTCTCTGTGCCGAAATCATATTCACCATTTCATCAACTATATTGACATTACTACCCTCAAGTTGGCCTTGGGCGAGAGTTCCAAAGTTCTCTTGCCCAGGTAATCCCTGAATGGGTGCCCCACTGGCTCGAGAGGGCATAAATAGGTTTTTACCGAGTGATTTCAGGCCAGGAGGGTTAACAAAATTCACAAGTTGAATTTGCCCAATGGTCTGGGGTTCACTATTCACTCCTAAAATGATTGCAACCTCTCCATTTTCGGCAATCGATATTCCCGAAGTATTTGGCGGTACTACTATTTCAGGTTGTAGGGGATTTCCATTTTGATCGACGAGTCGCCCCTGGGGATCTTTTTTGAAAGCTCCATTCCTGGTGTAAGCAATCTGTCCTTCTGGAGTTTGTACTGGAAAAAACCCGCGTCCTTCGATTTGAACATCGAGTGGATTTCGCGTGATTTTGGGAGCGCCTAGAGCAAAATCTTTTTGAATGGCTGCTGTTTTCACACCGAGTCCTGTTTGCACGCCAGTGGGAGATACAGCGTTGAGCCCAGTCGTCGCACCTGGTTCTTTCACGGTTTCGTACATTAGGTCTTCGAACTCTGCGCGCGACTTTTTAAAACCGCTGGTCGAAACGTTTGCAATGTTATTCGAAATAACATCCATATTCGTTTGCTGTGCCTGCATTCCCGTCGCCGCTGTATTCAGTGACTTAATCATTTAAAACCTCCCTTAAAACCGAGGTAAATCATTTACGACCTTATCTTTCATCGAATCATAGGCTTGAATGGCTTTTTGAGTACTTTCAAAAACCCTTGTCGCCATGATCATGTCAGTCATTTCTCTAATAATATTAACGTTTGAATTCTCTAAAAATCCTTGGTGAAGCTTGAAACCTTGAGCTGGAGTCGGCGCTTCCCCATAAATGTCTTTAAGGGCAAACCTCGAGTTACCGGCTTTGCGCAGGGAATCCACATTGTTCACTCTAACAACGGACAGGTTTCCGACCGGCTGACCGTCGACAATAATATTTCCCGATTCACCCACAGAGACGTTGTTTCCATCGAGTCGAATATGCCGAGTTGACGCTTCTTGATCCGGAGAAACCGCTTGTAAAAGAACTGGAAACCCCTCTTTAGTAACGAGCTTCCGTTGGCTATCAATCATGAATGAGCCGTTTCGGGTGTATTGAACTCCGTTTGGAGTCTCGACCTCGAAGAGACCTTGGCCCTCGATTGCGAAATCTAATGGCTTGTGAGTCGTCTTTAAAGACCCCTGACGAAAACTTGTAGTTGTCCCTTGGGCATCGACAAAAGACTTGTCGCCGCCATTGAGGGCATAGAAGCTCTCTATACTGGCTGGTACCCTTGGCACCTCAATAACATCGCCGGCTTTTTCATAAGCCGTTAAATACTCTTTGAATACCTGTTCATCTCGCTTAAAGGCGGGGGTATTAACATTAGCGATGTTGTTAGCAATGGTATCCAAGCGTTTCTCTTGGGCTATTGCACCACTGACTGCAGTATAGATTCCCTTATCAGACATCTAAAGGTCCTCCTGACCTTCCGGTTCAGTGAACTAAAGAGCAATGCCTATGCCATTTAAACATTTCTAGACTTAACTTCGCGAAAGCCTCTACCGATCGTACTCAGCTCATTTCCATTGCTCGAGAAGACCTTTTACATACCTTTGGATTGGGGCCACTAGTCAAATCCAGCAAAAGGACCTTTGTAAGATATGGCGTCACTTATTTGACCGGACGTCAAAGCTCTTACATTTGTCCCGTCCCATGTAGAGTTTTAGTTTTTTACATTCACTAAATGTAAACTTTTGCGCCAAGTTGTCCGATTTTGAATCAGTAAGGGTTATAAAGAAAGAAATTAGCATAGACTTAGGTAGAGTCTATCAACTTAGAAAGCCTTTTTGACCCGCTAACCTCGACCGCGAAGGATTTTTTTTAGATACTCATGGAAGATATGTCGACGAAAAAACGAATTCAGTTATTTATCACATTTGCACTCATTGGAGCACTCTGCGTTCCTTTGGCCCATGCCGCTCGACAAAACCATACGAACCTCAATGAATTGCAGCAAAGGGATCCTTTTCGTCGAAAGAATGTAAAACCCAAACAAACAGTTCAGAGAAATAAAGTCGAATCAAAGGCCGTTCAGAGATATCGAAAGAAACAGGCACAAAAGTTTTATATTAAAAAAGGAAATCTTAAAAAATATAAACAACGTGCTGGACAACAGAGACCGATTTTTGACTTTCCCGTGGCCTACAATGCAAGAGTTCGCTATTGGGTGACATACTTCCAAACAAATGGCAGAAAATGGTTTAAGCGTTGGCTTGAACGTTCGACAAAGTACATTCCATTAATCCAGACACTCCTAAGGGACGAAAACCTACCACTCGATCTCGCTTACGTCGCCATGGTCGAAAGTGGATTCTCCAATCGAGCAGAAAGTCACGCCCAAGCCGTAGGAATGTGGCAGTTCATAAAAGGTACTGGGAATCGCTATGGTCTTAGAACCAATTGGTGGCTCGATGAGAGAAAAGACTTCTTAAAAAGTACACGGGCGGCCATTCGTTATAAAAAAGACCTGTACAAAATGTTTCGTTCTTGGCACCTGGTCTCTGCCAGCTACAACACCGGCGAGAATCGAATCAAGCGCCTTATCAAAAAATATAAAACCAATGATTTTTGGAGGCTCGCAGACATGGGAGTCATTCCAGACGAAACAAAAAATTACGTGCCTAAAATCATAGCTGCCACCCTCATTGCAAAGTCCCCGGGTCTCTATGGCTTTAGAAATCTCAATTATGAACTTCCTCTAAAGTACGAGTACATGTACATTCCAGGTGGAACCAATCTTAAGGAGCTGGCCCGGTTTATAGGCGTTAGGTCAAAATACCTAAAAGAGCTTAACCCCGAGCTTATTAAATCGTATATCCCTAAGGGAATTCGGCAGCATCGAGTTCGCATTCCTCGAGGGAGCGCGAGTATGGTGAGCCAGTTTATTAAACAAAAACGTATCGCACAAAAATTGTAGGTTGAAGTGAGTTCAAATCTCATCGTTCGCAAATATGGTGGAAGCAGCCTGTCTACACCTGAAAAACTCAAGTCTATCGCCAAAGAGGTTTCAGCTCTCTATCAAAAAGGCCACAAAATTATTTTAGTTGTTAGTGCCATGGGAAGCACGACAAATGAACTTTTAGATTTGGCCAAAAAAATTAGCTCCACACCCAACCCAAGAGAGCTGGATATGCTACTCACCGCAGGCGAACGCATTTC
>CAXRIX010000148.1:0-23971 GCA_964230555.1 Bdellovibrionales bacterium | reverse complement strand
TGACGAACTTAAATTTAGAAACATAGAACTTATAGATTCGACGCTGCTCGACTTCATCACCCTTGTCATATTGGTAAAGGAGTATCAAAAACCCCAACATTCGTTCTTCGTGGATCTTTGAACGGACCAGACTCAGGATTTCGGTGCGCTTGAGATGAAGGTTTTCCTTCGCCACTTTGCGAATATCCCCCATGCGCACTCCAATAAAAACATCCCCCTCGCTGTACTCGCCATCTCCAGTCTTAAAAAATTTACGGGTCTGTTCCGCGACTTTTTTACTGGAGGCTTTTTTCAGAGCACTTTGCGGGGTGACTCTCATTGCTTTTTATCTAACGGCTTAATCGCCAATTCTAAGAGCTGATGGGGGTCAACCTGCGATGGAGAGTCCGCCATCAAATCCTGGGCTTTGGCTGTCTTCGGAAAAGCGATAACGTCACGAATAGCATCGGTTCCAGCCAAGATCATAACCAGACGATCCAAGCCCCAAGCAATTCCGCCATGAGGAGGCGTTCCGTAGGTTAAGGCTTCTACAAAATAGCCAAACTTATACTTGGCCTGTTCTTCCGTTAACCCCAACGCCTTGAACATAGCACTCTGAACTTTTTGGTTGTGGATACGGATGCTTCCGCCAGCCAATTCATTGCCGTTACAAACTAAGTCATAAGCCTTGGCCTGAACTTGTCCAAGCTCGGTCGACTGACCGCTTTTTAAAATTTCCACATGCTCATCTTTTGGCATGGTAAATGGATGGTGACAGGCGACCCAACGCTTTTCCTTGTCATCATAATCAAGCAACGGAAAGTTGACCACCCAGCAGAAAACGTCTTGCGACTCATCCACTAAATTAAATTGCTGACCTAAAAGGTTTCGTAAAGTTCCCAAAGAGCGACTGACAATGGCTTTGCTGTCCGAAACCATCAACACCGTTCCATAGCCATCAGGACAAACACGTTCGTATATCGAGGCTAAAAGATCTTGCGACAAAAACTTGTTCACCGGCGATTGGTACTCATCGCCGTCTTTTTTAATCCACACAATGCCACCGGCACCATCAGACTTGATAACCTTCATCCATTTGTCGATCTGTGAACGGGAAATGGTTTCCTTAACTGGCAGGCCAAGAGCTCGAACAACGCCGCCGTTGTCGATCGTGGAATCAAAAACTTTAAAGCCACAACCTTTGACTAAATCAGAGACCTCTGTGATTCGCATGGGGTTTCTAAGATCGGGCTTATCAGAACCGTACTTTTCCATGGCTTCGCTGTAGTCAATACAGGGAATATCGCCGACTTCAACGCCTTTGATCTTCTTCCAAATCGTGCGCAACAGTCTTTCGTTAAGAGCTCTTACATCATCTTCATCGACAAAGGTCATTTCTAAGTCGATTTGGGAAAACTCCGGTTGTCGGTCAGCTCGCAAGTCCTCATCGCGAAAGCAGCGGGCAATTTGAAAGTATCGATCCAATCCACCGACCATAAGCAATTGCTTCAAGGTTTGCGGGCTCTGAGGAAGGGCATAAAAATCGCCCTGATTGACACGTGATGGAACTAGATAATCACGAGCACCCTCCGGTGTACTTTTGTAAAGAATCGGAGTTTCGACTTCCCAAAACCCCTCTTCCGTCAAAGCATCGCGAACCACTTTGGTGACCTCGTGGCGAAGTTTTAGGCAGCGCTGTAATTCAGGGTTTCGCAAAGACAAGTAACGATATTTCAAACGAACCGCTTCAGAAACATTGGGGTCACCGACCACAAACGGCGGCGTTTCCGCTTCCGCCAGGATCTCACACTCTTCGACCTCGACTTCAATGGCACCGGTTTTCATCTTGTCGTTGATCATCCCTTCGGGGCGGGCAATGACCTTTCCCTTGATTCCAATAACAAATTCATTTCGAACTTTTTTGGCAACCGCGGTCTTGCTTTTCGCGGGGTCCATGACGATCTGGACCAATCCTTCTCGGTCACGAAGGTCGACAAAGACCAATCCACCGTGATCGCGTCGGTTATTGACCCAGCCCATTAAAATGACAGTATCATCTTTCTGATCCAGTCCTAGGTCTCCGCAATAATGTGTTCGTTTGAGCTCGCTGACAAAGGCCATATTAGACTCCCTGGCTGATCTCCATAAATACCCACTTTTGGTGGACAAAACAACAGTTTCATTCTATTCTCCTGAGCTATGCCTAAAGTAAATATAGATTATAAATCGCCCCTCGATGCCCAAGAAACCTTTACCAAAGTAAAAGAGTTCCTCGCCACTGACGAGAGCATCAAGAAAATCGACAATGACATCAAAGCTGATTACAACGAATCGGATTTATCCGGAGACCTTAAAGGGAGCAAATTCAAAGCCAAAATGAATGTGGAGCCCAAAGGTGACCAATCCGAAGTATCCATCGTTGTTGATCTGCCCATGCTTTTAGGAGCTTTTAAAGGGCAGGTGAAATCCACGATCGAGAAAAAATTGCAAAAAATTCTTGGGTGAGGAGGCCCGCGTGGCAGCTCGAACCAAGAAGAAGAAAAAGAAAAAGTCTTCATCGCAGTCTAAAAAAGTCATGCCTGAGGTGGTTGAAGACAATTCATCGGCTCCCACTGAATCCTCCGAGAGAAAGTATCAAGCGGAGGTCGTTGACGATGAACCCAGTTCTGTTGGGCCAACCACACTGCCAGCACTCTCTGATGGCCTGTCTCATTACATCGAGGCCATTCAAAGATACCCACTTCTAAGTAAGGAAGAAGAGCTTAAGATCGCGGAACGCTACCATAAGACAAGAGATCCCGAGGACGCTGAAATTCTAGTGACCTCTAATTTGCGTTTTGTAGTCAAGGTGGCGGCCGAATACTCACAGTTTGGTTCAAAACTGATTGATCTGATCCAAGAAGGCAACGTCGGGCTCATGCACGCAGTAAAAGAGTACAACCCTTACAAGGGAGCCCGCCTGATCACCTACGCGGTTTGGTGGATCCGGGGCTATATCCAAGACTTTTTGATGAAACAGCATTCCATGGTGAAAATTGGCACCACCCACAACCAGCGCAAACTTTTCTATAATCTTGAAAAAGAAAAAGCCAAGCTCGATCAAATGGGAATGGAACCGACCGTCAAGCTGTTAAGTGATCGCTTAGGTGTTCCGGAAAAAGACGTCCGTATGATGGAAAAACGAATGAGCGGTAAAGACGTTAGCCTGAATATGACAGTCGGTGACGAGGGCACCACCAGCCTGCTCGATTTTGAATCGACCGATGAGGCTGATGTTACCGAGCAACTGATTGAAAAAGAGTCTGTGGCGCAGCTGAATCAAGTTCTTGAGAGTTTACGCGAGAAATTCTCTGACAAAGAGATCTACATTCTAGAGAATCGTCTTTTAAACGACGAGCCTTTAAAGTTGCAAGAGATTGGCGACGAATGGGGCGTCACCCGCGAAGCCGTTCGGCAAATGGAAGCGCGGCTGCTGAAGAAGATCAAAAAAGAAATGCTTCCCGGCGATCAGTAAATCGAAATCTCTGAACAAAGTCCAAAGTGATCCGACATAAAAAGTGGCCCATCGTACTGTTCAGCTTGGATGGGCTGGCCGTTTTTATCTTCTAAAGGTTGGTCAAAAACCATCTTCACAGAATGAACTCTTAACGAACGATTTTCAACGTAAGACCCAACCCATACATAATCGAGCCTTTGTTCAGGCTCGCCATCGGTACTGGGGCTCACATTGGTGACAGGATTGCGAGCCCGGTCTTGAGTGTAGCCTTTGTCACTATGAAGAATGGGATAAGTATCAACAAGCCCCGACTCCTCCACAAACAGGGGATAGGCGCCAGCACTGGCTTGCCAAATAGCATCTTCGGCATCGGACTCACGGCCATCTTGCACCTTGTGTTCAAACTCAGGAGAAAAATTTAAATCGCCAGCTAAAATGACATAATCGCTGGCCTCCCCCAAAGTTTTTAAATGGTTGATTGTTTCGAGAGCCTGCTTTCGCCGCGTCGATTCTTGATTGTAAATAGGGCCCCCTAAATTGGGAGTGAAGTGACTTGTGGCGACCAAGAGGCTACGTCCACTTCGAGTCGTAAATCGAACGTAAAGCACGCCCCTCTTGTAGCCAAATAAAGCCGCAAGCTTGGTTCTCGTGATCTTCAAAAAGCCAAGATCACTGAATTCGGCGCCCTCTTGTACTAGCGATTTTTTAACTAAGATTTCTAAGCCGTTGTGGGTTTGAAAACCACCAAACCAAGCTTGTGAGGCATGGATCTGCTGGACAGAGTAGTAACCCTTTTTCGAAGCGACCTCACGAATACGGTGAAGGTTTTCTCGAATATCATCCCAAGCCTCTTGAAAAGCCACTATATCGGGCTGCTCGGTATCCAGGAATTTTTCTAGTGTCTCTGTCAAAATTTGGCTTCTTTGGACAAGATTGGGCACCTCTGGGCGCGCCAAAAGACCCAGATTCATAGTCACTATTTTGATTTGATCCACAGGATTATCAGAAATCTGGGGTTGCTGCTGCTGATAGCGCTGTTGATTGCGGGAGTAGGCTGTTTCGATCTCATCAGATTGAGCACGAACTTGCAGCGAGAACAGAAATAGGACACTTACGACAACAGAGAGTTTCATAGAACCAACCTTTCACCGGCCTTATCAGCAAGGACTGTACCAACAGAAAATGGTCTCAACGGACCATGAATCGCATGGGTTCAGAAACGAGCGGTTCACCTTGAGTCTTGAAAATTCACTGTTTGTTAATGAAAGAAGAAAAATCGAAGGCCTTTAGAATGACGACCGCTTTATCGGCTCCGCTTCGAAAAATAAAAGACAACCGAAGTGATACTGTCAGTTCCGATTTGTTTATTACAAAGATTTAGGTTTGATTGTTAAACCAAACACTCGGTAACAATATCGTGGACCTTGAAGGGCTTATGGAACAGCTTGACGCCTTTATGTTCGGTTAATTGGCTTAGACTGGCTTTGATAAGATCCTCTTGCTTGAAACTGCGGATATCAATCAGGGTGAGCATTTTCTTGCCTTGAGCCTCGATCAAAGGTGCTAAATGCAGCGCTAAATTAAGGTCACGCAACTCAAGGATATCGATACAAATCAAATCGTATTCTTCGACCAATGAATTGAATTGTATTTCGGTTTTTAGCTTTGAACTCCAAAGTTTCTCTAAATTTATCGACTCGTAAGGATCCAAGGTTTTCTTGAGGAGTTTTAACAATGCGCCATTGGGTGAGTAGACCGAAATATCTTTAGGTGGCAAGTCCGCTTGCTGAGTGTCTCCCAAACTGTAGGCCAGGAGGCTTTCTATATCGATCACTCCAATAATTTTCGAGCCTTCTTCCTCGTCTGAATGAATGGGCAAGTGACGGATTCTTTTTGATACCATTAACTGAGGGCCTTCATTGATCTTTTCTGCTGGCAATGTGATCACTGGTTTCGACATAAAGGCGCGAATTGGCTTATCCATATTGAACTCCGAGTGCAAAGACCGATGAACTCGCAGCAGATCACGTAAAGTAAAAATACCTTCAAGAAACCCATCGTGGTTCTCAACAAGAATAAAATCCAAATGATTTTCCTGCATCAAATCCAAACAGGCTCGAAAACTACTATTGTCTTTTACGTATTGGAAAGGTGAAGGTTTAATTTGACGATTCACTCTGTGGCCCTCACCAACTGATTCTAATTAGGATGCTTTGTTTATGTCAGAATTTTCCAAAGTGGCTTGCAGTTTAGCTCGTAATCTTGCAATGGCATGAGCATGCAGCTGCGACACTCGCGATTCGGTGACACGTAAGACTCGACCAATTTCTTTAAGGTTCAAATCTTCGTAATAATAAAGTGATAGAACCAAACGTTGACGCTCTGGAAGCTCTTCAATAGCATTGGTGACCACATCTTTTACAAATTTAACATTGAGCTGGCTGTGAGGATTGTTGAGCTTACAACCATCCAAGATACTAAGAATGGACTTCTTATCAACGCTACTGAAGGTAGGCTGTTCATCGATTGACAAGACACTCACCGGCTTCACCTGATTCATTAGGTCATAAAGCTCTTCTAAAGAAACGCCAAGACGGTCGGCAATCTCTTTATCTTCTGGAGAGCGACCTAACTCAGATTCTAGTTTTACGATCGTTCGATCTAAAAGTTTCGACTTGTCACGAACGGAGCGCGGGACCCAATCTTGAGCACGAAGTTCATCGAGAATCGCTCCGCGAATACGAAATTCTGCGTAGGTTTTAAATTTGTTATCACGTGTAGGATCATACTTTTCAAGGGCATCCATCAAGCCGATAACTCCACTTGAGATTAAGTCATCCAACTCGATATTAGAAGGCAAACGCATTGCAATCTTTTGAGCAATAAATTTTATCAATGGAGCATACTCCATGATCAACTTATCCTTCTGCTCAGCGGTTAGAGCATTTGGAGATTCCTTATACTTTTTTAACAACGAATTCGACATTTTAATCCCTCACCTCTAATAGTAACAAAAAGCTCCACTCCTCAAAAGTCCATATCTCAAGCGGCGTTCAGGAGTTGGTTCCAGAAAAACTGTAAACTCCCATTAATTTCGCTTATTTCCTGCTCTCCGACTATAGAATCGGCGATTCTTTTCAAGGCGATAGACGAGGCAGCACTTGGTCGGGCTCGACAAATTAATTTTGTATCTGTGGTCTGTCTCAATTTGGGATCCAACGGCACATACCCAAGGTAGCTCAAACTGATATTAAGAAATCGACCGCTGACTTTATCGATTCGAGTGTAAATGTCCTTGGCTTCCTTCTCACTTAAAACCTTGTTGGCTACGATTGAGAAACGCTGCACTTTTCGATTTTGATTGAGAAGCTTTATTAAAGCATAAGCATCAGCCATCGAAGCCGGCTCTGGCGTAATCACCACCACCACGTCTTGGACAGTGCTGTTCAATGATTGCACATTCTCATCGATTCCAGAGGCGGTATCGACAATAAGGTAGTCGTAAGTGTTATTTAACATCGACACCTCATCCATCAACATTTTTCTTTTATACACATCGACGCTGCGAAGATCGGTCAGACCACTGGAGCTTGGAATAAGATGAATATTCTTGTTCACTTTATAGATGATATCCTGAAGCGACTCGTCTCCATTAAAGAAATCCTCTAAGGTTTTCTGGGGACGCACTCCAAGAAAGATATCGACATTCGCTAACCCAATGTCACCGTCGAGAATAAGTACTTTCTTCCCCATTTCGGCTAACGTAAAGGCTAGGTTGACTGTCATTGTTGTTTTGCCGACCCCGCCTTTTCCGGAGGTCACACTCAACGTTCGTGTTTGAATCTTGTTGCTCATAGGATTATATTCTGCTGTCATGTCCACTTTCTCCAATTTTTTTCGTCAATTTAAATATCAAATCAAGAACGCGCTCGCGAGAGGCGATTTCAAATCCATCCACTATATCTGAGCCAATTCCAAAACTGTGAAAAGGCTTTTGCATCTTACTCTTCATATTTAGAAGAATTCCATGCTGCGATGTTTGGTCAATATTGGTGACAATAACATCATCAAATTGCGCCACCCGAAAACGTTTCAACAATCCACCCATATCACTCTCTTTGGTGAGGGCCGAGATGACCAAATGCACCTTCATCCCCGACTCTGGCTGCCATTGGGCGATCGATCGGATAAAATCCAACTCTTCCATATTGCTCAGTGAGATTCCGGGAGTATCAATAAGAATTTTATCGTAAGCCGCCAACTCATGAATCTTCTGATCAAGATCAGAGGTATTGCGGACCACATGCACCGGAGCATTTAAAATTCGACTGTAAACCCGAAGCTGCTCGACGCCCCCCACTTTGTTTAAGTCGGACGTCACGATGGCGACACTTTGATTCTCTTGCATCACATAGTGAGTCGCTAGTTTAACTAAGGATGAGGTTTTTCCAGAACCATGGGGCCCAACAAAGACCTCCACCTTTTCAGTCGGCCAAGCATTGATCACTTGAATATTGTTAAGAATAAGTTTTGCAAACCACGAATCAACCAAAGCTCTTCGCTCGGTGCCCGATCCCAACTCGGCAACACATTGATTTTTCATATTTTGAACTATCTCAGAAGCCACGCCACAGTTGCGTAAGCGAGCCACCATTCTTTGTACCGGCTCACTGAGTGTTTCTATTTTCTTTGGCTTTTGAGTTAGCGTTCTCAGAATATCATCATCTAAAAGTTCTTCGCCTTTGGGCTTCGGCTTGGTAAAAAACTCAGAGTTCATACTGGTTTTAAAGGCCTCTTGCGCGGCCTGCTTGACTCGGGTCAACCCTGAAACCGTAGACATCGGCTTAGTAGCTTCAGCACCGGCTTGACTGGTTTGTAGACTGGCCTCTTCGTCAACGCCATCGTTAATCTCGATATAAGGTGTACGAGTGATGGTTCTATTGCGAGATTCATGCTTTTTCTCGATTCCACGGTAAACATTTTCAATAAACATCTTTTGCTTCAATGCCGATTGATTTTGAACTTTATCTTTGTAGACATTCTCCATATGTTGCGAGGCCAGCTGCTTCTTTTTAAGCTGATTTTCTGAGACGGCTGCGACCACAATAAACTTCTTCCCTCCAGTGACAGACTTTTTGGCCTCTTGAGTGGATAGAATGATGGCGTCTGGGCCGAGCTCATGTTTCACCTGCTTTAAGGCTTCGATAACACTGGATGCTTCAAACTTCTTAACTTGCATGGATCTCCTCCACAGTTCCTACGGTATTGATCGCAACATCGGCACTCAGTTCACTGTGAGAAACCACAACCAACTGAGGAATAAAACGATTAACGAGTTTAAAAATATGTCGACGACTCATCGGACTGGTCAGTAAAATCGGCTGACCGGCGACCTCAGGGTGAGTCTCAATCTGTTCGGCAATACGGTTAACCAGTCCATGCCCATAAGTGGGATCGAGAGCCAACTGCACGCCTTGTTCAGTTTGCAACAAGGACTGATTGATAATCTCTTCCACTTCAGCCCCTAAATTGATGACATGGACTTGATCCTGATCATCTTTAAGCTTACTGGTAATCGCCCGTCCCAGAGCACGTCTTACCGCTTCTGTAAGAATATCGGTGTCTTTGGTATTCATGCCTTCATCAGCCAAAGTTTCAAAAATGGTAAGGAAATCACGAATCGAGACCTGCTCTCGCAGTAGGTTTTGTAGAACTTTAACCACTTGTCCGAGAGACAAGATGTCTGGAATTAACTCTTCAACAACCTTCGGGTAGTTCTTTTTAAAGTTTTCGATTAATTTACTAGCTTCTTGACGACCGAACAGCTCGTGAGCATGTTGACGAAGAATCTCTGTAATATGTGTTGCTACCACAGTTGGAATATCAACCACTGTGTAGCCAGCGATTTCAGCATCTTCTTTTTGTACCTTGGTAATCCAAATCGCATCCAATCCAAAAGCGGGCTCTTTAGTTGGAATCCCATCAATACGAGTCGAGGTGTTGCCCGGATCCATGGCCAAGAAACAATCGGGCTTCAATTCGCCACCGGCAATCTTGTTGCCTTTCAACATGATTCGGTACTCACCTGGCTTTAATTGCAGGTTGTCTCGAATGTGCACCGATGGCACAACCACTCCAAGATCTAAGGCAAACTGTTTACGAATACTAACGATTCGCTCAAGCAGATCTCCACTTTGTTCGGATTCAACCGCATTGATCAACCCGTAGCCAATCTCTAACTCCACCATATCCAAAGGAAGAAGGTTCTCGATATTCTCTTTTTTAGGCTTTTGCGCCTCTTCTTGTTTCTTTTGTTCTTCCATTTGAATTTCTTCATCTTGATAGCGATGAATCATCCATGCAATTCCAGCCAGCAACGCAGCGATCACGGTAAAAGGGAAAGTCGGTAGCCCTGGCACAAGACCCAGCGCAAAAATCGATCCACCGGCAACCGCCACCGCACGCGGATTAAGAAACAGCTGGCCGGCCATTTCAGCCCCCATGTTTCCTTTCGAGTGGTTACGCGTAACCACGATACCGGCTGCCGTTGAAATGATCAGAGCCGGTATCTGAGAGACCAGACCATCACCAATCGTCAATCGAGTGTAAAATTCAGCAGCCTGGGCGGTGCCCAAATCCATTTGAATCACCCCAATCGCTAGACCACCAATGATATTGATCGCCATGATAATAATTCCCGCGATCGCGTCTCCACGCACGAACTTACTGGCACCATCCATGGCGCCGTAAAAATCCGCTTCCGCTTCAATTTCTTTTCGGCGGGTTCGGGCTTGCTCCTCATTGATTAAGCCGGCGTTGAGATCCGCATCAATGGACATTTGCTTACCAGGTAAGGCATCCAATGTGAAACGAGCCGCAACCTCAGCGATTCGACCAGATCCTTTGGTGATAACGATAAAGTTGATCACAACTAAAATAATGAAAACAATAAAACCAATGGCATAGTTATCTCCGACCACAAACTGACCGAAGGCTGAGATCACATCACCTGCGGCGTCTTCACCGTTGTGTCCTTCCGAAAGAATCAGACGCGTTGAAGCCACGTTTAAAGACAGTCGAAACAAGGTTGTGATTAAAAGTAGCGATGGAAAAACTGAAAATTCCAAGGGGCTGTTCACATAAAGTGCAGTGAGTAGAACCAGAAGACCAAGTGTTAAAGAACCCGTTAAGGCCAAATCCAGCATGATGGGTGGTAATGGAATAATCATCACACAGAGGATAACCATCAATCCCAAGGCCATCATCAAATCGGCATTCTTGGTGTATTTTTCAAATCGCTTTAAATACTGAAATAAATTATCCATTTACTTTATTCTTCCTTTTCAAGCGAAAGACGTAGGCCAAGACTTCGGCAACCGCCTCAAAAAGTTCACGTGGTATGAGTTGTCCAACTTCAAGTGTTTTGTAAATTGTCCGCGCCAGCGGTTTATTCTCAACGATTGGAATATTGTGCTCAGTCGCCAGCTCACGTATTTTTTGCGCCATATTGTCGGCGCCTTTCGCTAGTATAATCGGAGCCGCGAATTTCTCTGGCTGATACTTTAGGGCGATCGCTAAGTGAGTCGGGTTGGTGATAATGACGTCCGCCTTTGGAACTTCATTCATCATACGCCGATTGGCCATTTCTTTTTGTATTTTGCGAATACGAGCTTTAATTAAGGGATCCCCTTCTCGGGACTTCACTTCTTCCTTAACCTCTTGCTTGGTCATCTTCATTTGTTTTTCCATATCAAAGCGCTGGAACAAATAGTCGAGCCCGGCAAGCACGCTCATCAAAGCCCCAATCGATAACATGGTTTTCACAACCAAGGTGCCTACGTAATAGAAAATTTGAATGGTTTCGGCGTAAATCAGTTTTGGAATAACTTGAAACTCACCTTTTAGAACCGAGTAAATAACGAAGGCCACAAGGCTAAATTTAAAGATGGCTTTGATTCCCTCAACCAAAGATTTCAGACTAAACAGACGTTTAAGACCTTCTAGCGGATTGATTTTCTTCAGATTCGGAGTCAGCGTTTCATTGGTAAACATAAAACCAATTTGTAAGATGCTCGAGGCGGCGCCAAAAACAAACATGATTAAGAAAACTGGCAACGACAAAAGCAGAATCTTTTTCAAGGCATAAACTAAAGAAGGAAAAACATCCCCTGATTGAATCGCCGACAGAATTTGCGCTCCGTACAACTCGTTGTAGATCGTATAGAACTGCTCGATGAATATTTTCCCCATGAAATAAATCACCAGGGAGAAGCCAAACAGAGAAAGAGCCGAGGCCAGCTCACGAGTTTGCGCGACCTGTCCCTGCTTACGGAACTCCTCCCGCCTTTGCGGGGTCGCTTCCTCTGTTTTTTCTTGCATATCGCTATCGCCAGCCATCTCTTAGAACACCCGCAAAAAGTTGAACAAAATTCCCGAAAACTCGACGATCTCAGTTCTTAGACCATCGACGAAAAACGGAAGTGAAATCATTAAAACCGCCAACCCGACAAGGGCGTTGACCGGCAAACTGGTAATCAAAACATTAATTTGTGGAACCGCTCTCCCCATAATTCCAAGAGAGAAATTAACCAAAAGGATCGACACCAAAACTGGCGCTGACAGCAATAGTGCCACTTCAAGAATAGTCTGTCCCAGCAATGCAAACTCACCCAGACTGCTGAGCCTTGGGATCAAGACGCTTAAAGGAATCATTTCAAAGCTTTTCGCCAAACCGGTAATAAAATAATGGTGTCCTTGAATCGCTAAGAATAAAAACGCTGCTAGAAAGAAATACAACTGGTTCACTGAGGACTGCTGCATATTCATGGACGGATTAAAGATCTGAGCCGCAGACAACCCCATCGCCATTGAGATCAACTCCCCAGCGATTGACACGGTTTGAAAAATCAAAGAACAAAGGAATCCCATGGCCAATCCCATCACCATCTCTTTGATCGCCAGAGCAATAAGAGTTTGATACTGGATAACCTTAGGGTAAGTGTCAGGCTCGATAAGAGAAAAGCAAATAAAAGCCATCAACAACGATATTAAAGCCTTAAGAGGAGCCGGAACCTGGCTCCCACTGAACAGTGGCCATGACAGAAAAAAGCCCAAGCATCGGAAGAATACCAACACAAAAGCCATAATCTGAAATTCGTTAATCGACAGTAAGTTCACTATTCCCTCACGTAGGTATGAACATTTTCATACAGTTCTAAAGTGTAAGATTTCATCACACCGATCATCCAAGGACCGGCAAACACCAAAACCAAAGCCACGATGATCATCTTTGGTATGAATGTTAGAGTCGCCTCATTGATTTGAGTGATGGCTTGAAAAATTGAAACAATCAAACCTGTAACCAAGGCTCCTATTAGGAGCGGTGAGGCCAACATCGCTGTTGTCTTTAGTGCTTCTCCGCCCAATGCAATCACCAAATCTTCATTCATAAATCACCCGAAACTTTTCACCATGGAGCCCACTATTAGGCTCCAACCGTCAACAATCACAAACAACATGATTTTGAATGGCAGTGAGATCACCACCGGGGGCAACATCATCATCCCCATGGCCATCAAGACCGAGGCAATAACCATATCAATAATCAAAAAAGGTAAATAAATAATAAAACCAATCTGAAAAGCGGTTTTAAGTTCTGAAATAACAAACGACGGGATCAATACCATGGTGCTTACATCGGCGCGGGTGGTGGCGGTTTCCCCAGAAAGACCTAAAAACAATTGCAGGTCTTCGGCCCGTGTTTGCTTGAACATAAACTTGCGAAGCGGCAACAGGCCCGACTCAATAGCCACCTCTTGAGTGATTTCTCCATTCAAAAAAGGCTTAAGAGACTCAGTGTTGATCTCATTAAAAGCAGGACGCATGATAAAAAATGTTAAAAATAGAGACAGTCCCACCAACAATTGGTTCGGCGGCATCTGTTGAGTTCCTAGGGCTTGACGTAAAAAAGAGAATATAACAATGATTCTTGTAAAACAGGTCATAAGAATCAAAATAGCCGGCGCTAAAGTTAACACAGTTAGCATCAGAATGATTTTAATACTGTCGACGATTTCTTTCGGATCATCGGTCGATTTCAACCCCAAAGAGACATTAGGAACCGTCACTTGCGCAAACAGATCCAAAGGCAAAAGAGTCACAACCAACATCAATAGGCCCGTGATCAACAAACTCAAGTGACCGCTTCGGGCTTGAGCAGTGCAACCAAGAGCCTGAAGGCTCCGCATCCAATCCGTCTGCAATGGGTTGATAGAAAACCGCGAAAGTCGCATCATAGTGAATACCTCGACACGGCCTGCTTAACATCATTCAGATTAGAAATTGCAAAACCATCCACCTCTTCAGGTTCTTTATCGATAATCGAAGGCTCTTCTTTGGCTTTGCTGATTTTGTCCTTCAACTGGTTTGAAAATTTTGGCTCGGTGTATTCGGGAAGTTCGTCTTCCATCAAGGAAAGGGTTTTAATATGATTAATGTTCTGATCGGTAACACCCAATAAAATCGTTTCACCTGCGACTCGAATCAACATGAGGTTCTTTTTGGGTCCAATTGATTTTTGAGTTAAAACTTTTATATTTTGAGCAATCGAAGAGTAGCCTGTTTTTTTACCAAATTTCTGAACACCAACAAATAAAACACCAGCAATCAAAAGAAGAGCGACCAAGGACATGATCATCTTTTTCATTGGAGACATCGCCGACGAATCCTGTGTCGCTCGGGTCGCTTCTTTTAATAAGATATCTTCTTCCGAAAGGGGCTCCTGGGGCTCATCTTCGGCTTCCGCCACCGCCAGCAAAGGCTTCTCTTCGGTATCATCACTGACTTTCTTATTTATCTTTTTAAAGTAGTCGGAAAGCTTCGAAGTTTTATCAACGTCAACCAACTTTGACTCTTCAGCCATCGAAGTGTATCCAGAAAAAATAAATAGTAACGCAATGATGAGTTTCATGAATTCCCCTCTTTTACTTAAGTTGCTCAACTCTCTCTTTAGGAGAGATAATGTCAGTCAATCGCACACCGAATTTTTCGTTGACGACAACGGCCTCACCACGAGCCACCAATTTGTCATTCACCAAAATCTCCATGGGCTCTCCGGCCAATTTGTTCAATTCGATGACGCTTCCTTGACCGAGGTTAAGGAGTTCGCTAACCACCATACGGGATCGGCCCAACTCAACTGTTACTCGCAACGGGATATCGAGAATCAAATCAAGGTTATCTCCGCCACCAGAGGCTGGTGCCTGCTCGACGTTTTCTAATTCTGGTGCTTCTGCACTCAATAAATCTGCAATGTTTTCTGCTTCATCACCCATTATCTGTCTCCTTAATAATTGGTTTTGTAATTTGCATAGCAACGGACCCATGATAGACACCATAGAGCCCTTTATATTTTTTAACTTCTTGAACAAGAATATCGAACTCACCATTGGCGTCTTGATCCAATGGAATGACGTCGCCTTCTTTTAATGACATCAACTCTTTCAGTGAAATCTCACTGTGACCAAGATTCACTTTAACTTCGAGTTCAGTATCAAGAAGTTGATCGCGAATAATAGAGGTCCAAAGTTTTTTGTCGGTTTGGTCTGATTCGACCTGAAACCCAGTCGAAAGTTTTTGTTTAATAGGCTCAATTGTCGAGTACGGAATCACCAAAGTGATTGTTCCATTGGCATTCTCCAGCTCGACATCAAAGGCCGATGCAATGACAACATCAGTGGGAGGCACAATCCCGACAAACTGGGGATTGACTTCGGTCCGCACAAACGAGCACTCAATGGGATGAATCGATTCCCAGGCCGCCTCCAGGTCTTCAATGGCCAAGTCCACCACTTTACGAACAATGGAAATCTCGATGGGGGTAAAATCCTTGCCTTCAACTTTTGAATAGGGCCGGTCATCGCCTCCAAAGAAAGAATCAACCAGGGCGTAAGCCAGCTTGCTTTCGATTACAAACAGAGCCGACCCGCGAAGAGTTGAAAAACGCAACACACTCATACAAGTCGGCATTGGTAACGTATTGATAAACTCACCAAACTTTAAAAAGTCTGTACTGGCATGGTTGAGGGACGCAATCTTACGAAGAGCACTGGAAAGCGACACTCGGAAGGCACGCATGAACTTCTCATAAATAACATCCAGCTGCGGAAGTCGACCGCGAATAATACGATCTTGGCTGGTAAGATCGTAGACCACCACGACTCGGTCATCTTTAGGACCACCACCGCTGCCCGTTTCACTGGTTTCGATTTCGCCTTCAGAAACCGCCGCCAGGAGGGCATCAACTTCACTCTGTGAAAGAACCTGATTCATATTATGTTCCCTTAACTGTTAATAAATTGCGTAAATAGAACTTTGTTAATCTTGCCTTTGGTCAGAAAAGAATTAACGGTGTCACGAATTTCTTCTTTCAAGCGCTCTTTACCTTTTGGGGTTGAGATCTGACTGTAAGTTTTGCTCGACAATAGAATAATGATGATGTCGCGCACTTGCGGCATTCTCTTGTTGATCTCTTCTTGAACATCGACACTGTCGACATCAAATTCCATTTGAACTTTGAAAAGCTTCTGTCCCTGATCTTCAGCAAGGTTGACCAAAAAGTAATCGAGAGGCACCGAATAACCCGAGGTGGCCTCCAAGGTTCCCTCTTTTTGGTCCATCGCTGCTCCTTGTTGGATGGGCTCGATGCTCGGCTTTTCCAACGACGTCTTTTTTTCTACATATAGAAAGTAGCCGACACCGACGATCACAAGGGTGTTTAAAAAGATCAGACCCAACAGCAACGGAGAGTTTTTCGATTTCGAACTTTTGTCTGGCCCGGCTGGGGTTTCTGTTATTTTTTCTGCCGTATTGTCAGCCACAATTCCTCCCATCAATAGAAATTCAATCTCTATATAAGCAACTCAAATGCCAACAGGACCTCGGACCTAGGAAAATTCTCTCTGTGGCTTAAGGCCGATGTGGGAAAAAAAAGACTCGACCTTTTTAGGGTCCTAGACTGATCGGTCTCTGACTCGCCCGTCAGCGTTTTGACTCGATACGGCTATCCGACCAGGTCTGGAAAATTGTAGGGTTTCTGGTAAAGACAGGCTGGACCATAGTTCTAGACTTGACGCACTTTGTCTCGGCGCCATAATATTGAAGTTGGTTTGTCGTTCTTTGGGGGAGCCATGAAAAAAAAAGGGAAAGAGTCAAAACTGAACGTCGCTTTAACATCGTTGCTTGTCGTTTGCGTTTGTTTACTTTCATTCAGCATTGGAGTGATCGCCGGTAAAGGCTGGTCCGATCGCGAATATCAAGTTCGTTACATTGAAAAAGACAACCACGTCAAAGCCGCCAAAGAAGACACTGAACCCTTGGGTGATGAAATGACCCAGAAAGAAGTGGAGCTCCTCACCCAAAGAGCTTTAGAAGAGGCCAAAGCGGAGCAGCCCGAAATGAAAGTCGAAGAGCCTCAAGAGACGGCCGCTTCAAACAAAACCGAATCGCCAGTCGATGCGAACAAAAATCGTCAAGTGGCCAGTGAAACCAGTGACGAAGACAAAGACGACGAGGAACCCAAAGGACGTGAAGCTTCGACGGCCGAAAACGCTTCACCGAAAGCTGACCGCCAAGTCTCAAGCCTGATGCCAAAACCGTCCACCCCGAAACCAACTGCTGTGGATTACACCGTTCAAGTGGCGGCCTACAAAACTATGGATGAGGCCGAAAGACATTCGCAGAAACTGATCGACAAAGGTTTTCCGGCTTTCCCAGTGAAGGCTATTATTGACGGCAACATGTGGTATCGCGTGAGCATCGGAAGTTTTAAAACGAAAAACCAAGCCATGAAATATGAGAAAGCCTTGAAGCGACAGGCTGTGGTTAAAAATACCTTTGTTCAGAAAATTCAGCGTTTGCAAAAATAATCCAAAAACCGACCACAAAATAATAAGCGACCAACCGAGTCGCTATTGACCAGAATGAGATCCGAAATTCAGGCAAGATTGAGCCCCTCTCTACAGTGCTTCGATCTTTACGTTCTCACTTGCCATGGAAGGACGAATTTCTTTCTCCCACTGCCAATGAATTGGCTCTCAGCCAACCGCCCTTTTGCGCTGTGAGCTTGTTCAAAATCCATTTATAAATACTTAGACAGAGAATAGAAAATATAATAGACCCTAAGCCTATGCGAACAGGAAAGTTTTTTAATGGCCTCAATGAACAGCAACAAGAGGCGGTGGCCGATTTCGAACATCCCCTCCTCGTCTTAGCAGGAGCGGGATCTGGTAAAACCAGAATGCTCACCCACAAAATGGCCTACGGCATTGCTGAAGGACACTTTAATCCTCTTTCATTCTTAGCCGTTACGTTTACTAATAAAGCCGCGGCCGAAATGAAACATCGTATTTCTCAGCTGGTTCCAGACATCAACCTGCGCGAATCTTGGGTGACAACCTTTCACTCTTTTGGAAATCGAGTCCTACGTTCACACGCCCCCAAATTAGGTTACACCACTGACTTCACAATCTTTGATACGACCGACCAAACCTCTTTGGTTAAAAGCATTTTAAAATCCATGAAGTACGACAACAGCGCAGCCAATGCGCGCAAAATTGCCCGCCAAATTGGATCCTTTAAGTCGGATCTTGAAGCTCAGAAAGAGCCCGAAACTTACGCCTGGTCTCCGGTGGCGCGCAATGTTTACGAAGTTTATGAACAAGAACTCAAAAAACTCAATGCTGTCGATTTTTCAGACCTTCTATTAAAAACCTACTGGCTTCTTAAAAAGTTTCCGGAAGTCGCTGAGATGATGCAAGATCAGTTCGAATACATATTGGTTGATGAGTACCAGGATACCAACCTGATTCAGTACGAAATACTAAAACGATTGAGCGGCAACAAAAGCAATGTTTGTGCTGTCGGTGACGAAGACCAGTCGATCTACTCTTGGCGTGGTGCCAACATTTTTAATATCTTAAACTTTGATAAAGACTTTCCCAATGCCCGCGTCATTAAACTCGAGCAAAACTATCGATCCACTAAGAATATCATTGGGGCAGCAAGTGCCGTGATTGCTAACAACTCCCAAAGAAAAGGCAAAACTTTATTTACCGAAAACCCTGACGGTGACTTAATTGAAATTTTAGAAAGTCCCACCGAGTACGACGAGGCTCTGGCGATCACGTTCAACATCCAGAAGTTGATTGAACAAACCGCTCATAGTTATTCGGACATTGCTATCTTTTACAGAACCAACGCACAATCGCGCGTGCTCGAAGAAAAGCTACGCAACTTTGATATTCCCTACAAAATTTTTGGTGGTCTAAAATTCTACGACCGCAAAGAGATCAAAGACATCAACGCTTACATGCGACTGGTGGTCAATCCGAAGGATGACGTGTCGTTTCGCCGAGTTGTGAATACTCCGACTCGCGGCCTTGGTAAAACCACCATAGATAAAATCGAAGCCTTGTCGCAACAGATGGATATCTCTTTACTTGAAGCCTCCATCCAGATTTTAGATTCTAAACAACTCACAGCTCGAACCAAAAATAAGTTGCAAAGTTTTTTAGACATTCTCACCCAGTTACGTGAAAGCTGCCTAGAAAAAGATTTGATCGAGTTTTACCAAGATCTTTTGCAAATCAGCCAATACCTTCCAAGCCTTGAAAAAGACGGTACTGTCGAGGCCAATAGCCGAATTCAAAACTTAGAAGAGTTCGGCAACGCCATCGCCCGGTATCTGGAGTTAAATCCTGAAGAGTCTCATATCACCCAATTCCTTCACCATATGGCTTTGGTTTCCGACGCTGAAACCAAAGAAGACAACGAGGCCTCAGTCACGATGATGACTTTGCATATTGCCAAGGGACTGGAATACCCCATCGTTTTTGTCGCCGGTTTGGAAGAAGGACTGTTTCCCCATATGGCCTCAAGTGATTTAGCTGGCTCCGGAGATCTTGAACTGGAAGAAGAGCGGCGCTTATTTTATGTCGGTATGACCCGAGCTGAAGAAAAACTTTACCTGTCCTACGCCAAACAAAGAAAGGTCTGGGGGCAAAACCAGTTTCAAGCACCCAGTCGCTTTATCAGCGAAGTCCCAGAAAACTTTTTAAAAAACAAAGTTTCAAAAAGACGTTCTCGGTTTCAAGATTCTTTTTCTAAACCGCAAAGTTCAGAACCAAGCTTCTCTAGTGACCCGTTTCCTGATTATGAAAATGGTGATGCCGGGATGGGCTCGCCTTACCGCAAAGGCATTCGCGTCTACCACCCCCACTTTGGTACTGGCGTCATCCACAAAGTCGAAGGTCAGGGGCCAAAAGAAAAAATCAGCGTTTTATTTGATGATCAGACCTTAAAAAAGTTTCTCTCCCAGTACGCCAATCTTGAACTGAACTAAAGGCCGAGCTTTTCTCTTAAGATTTAGTTGTTTCAGGGATTTACCGATAAATCTCTATGGTCCTTTTACCACAAGGTTTGGTTTCAAAAACAAGGCGTATGCCGATTGCAACTGTTCTGATTGCAGTCATGACCTTATTTTTCTCAGTCATTCACTTTAATGATATCAAGCAGGGACAAGATCTTTTTTGGCGATCTCCGGCAAGAGTCGAATACTCCATGCAAGCTCGGAATTATTTATTAGAAAAATGTGCTAAAGAGCAGGCTACGACTTTTTGTGTCGGTTTAGATCAAATTCCACTGCGGTTTTTTCTGGTACCCAAAACTTTAAATTTCTTATTAGATCAAGGGACCGAAGGTTCGCAATCAACTCACTTGATTGGCTATATCGCCGATGAGCTCCAACCACAAAAATTGCAAACAGAAAATCCCTCCCTGTATTCAGCTTATCAACGATCAGAAGCGACAAAAAAGAGCTTTGCAAAAAACAAAAATTTTTTATCGGCTGAGAATACCCATTGGATCGCCGGCCTGCGCAGCCTTTTTATTCACAGCAACTGGATTCATCTGGCCAGTAATATGATTTTTTTATTTTTCCTAGCCTTTCCTGTTGAAGAACGAGTGGGTGGAGTTTTATTTTTCTTAACCTACCTTGGCACTGGCCTTATCGGGTCACTGGCTCAAGTTTGGCTCGATCCCTCCGGCTACTATCTTGTCGGTGCGTCGCCAGCAATCTGTGGGATCTCTGGAGCTTTAGCTGTCTTCTTTTGGAAAAACAATGCCAAGGTGTTTCTGTCATTATTTTTTATAAAATCAAAATCCGTCTATATTCCCGTCTACCTTTATTCGTTGATTTTCCTTGTCTCAGGAATAGCTATCGATCTGCTGATGCCATTTCACGATATCGCCCACATCACGCATTTTGCGGGGTTTGCAGGGGGTGGACTGATGGCTTTGACTTACTCGAAACTGCGCCCCCTTCCCGATTATTTCACCTATCCCTATGAGTTCGAGTTTTTAAAAAGGACTGAGCAAAACCTCTCACAGTACGACCGAATTAAAGTGTATGCCGAATGGCTTTACTACACTCCCACCAATATGCATGCGTTTCGCGCTTTAGCCAAAGAGGTCAAAAGAAGTTCGACGAACCCAAAGGTTAATAAAGTTCTAAATAAGTTTCGCATATTCGCATTTTCAGAAGTTTATGAACTCAACAAAAGAAATGTGGACTTTTTGCGACTGCTTCCCGTGCGCTGGCTTTCTTGGGCATCGGTCGGTCACAGCCCCAGCTTTCTGCGAAGCCTGGGCGAGAAATATGCCGAAGAGCGAAATTTTGAAATGGCCTTTAAAATGTACTTCCTCACTATGAATGAAGTGGGTTGGCGCAACAACGATGATGCCATTGAACTTTTTAAAAATTATAAAAAAGCCTGTATCGATCCTCATTTTGTAGAGGAAAGCGAAGTCTTAAAAGATCGCCACTCGCCGTTTGGTGGCTTTATTCAAAAACGGGCCGGCTTTGCTGTGGCCTAGGGTTTCATAGCGCGATAACTCTTGAGTTTTGCCCTAATTTAAGGCTCAATAGTGCCATGCTCACCGCCCGCAATCTCTTCATTGCCCAGATATTTGCCCACGTCGGGTTCGTGTATTTAATATTTACGGGTTCATTAGAGCATTGGCTGATCAGTGTCTTAGTGTATTTCTTTACGGGTTGCATAGGCATGACGATGACCTACCACCGCCTTCTCTCTCACAGGTCCTGGAATCCCCCCAAGGCCTTGGAATACTTCGGCGCCCTCTGCGCCACCTTAGGGATGACCGGCAGTGCTATCTCTTGGGTGGCCATTCATCGAAAACATCATCGTTTTGCTGACACAGAAAAAGATCCTCACTCGCCTTCGTTTAAAGGCTTTGTCTACTGCCAGTGGCTCTCAATGTTTGAGCCTGTTGAGGTACGCTATGTGACCGACCTGTCTCGCGAGCCCTTTTACCGCTATCAACATCAGTATTATTTTATCATTTGTGGACTCTATGCCTTGGGCCTTTACCTGATCGACCCCTTTGCTGTGGTCTACGCCTTCTTGGCTCCCGCCTGCATTCTGTGGAATGCCGGCTCTAGCATCATCACTCTAGCCCATCAATTCGGTCACAGAGATCACAAGATCTCCAGCTTTGCTGGCAACAGTTGGCTTTTGGGTTTTCTGGTTTGGGGTGAAGGCTGGCATAACAATCATCATTTCAAATCCAACAGTCCTTATTTCTTCGAAAAACCCTGGCAGATCGATGTCGGCGGCTATCTTATTTGGTCCTACCAAAAAATAGAAAAACTCTTCAAGAGCGCTTAAGCTCAAACCGGAAACATAAACTCCCCTTGATCGATCCAACGCTTGAGTTCTCTTTAGGCTCCACGCCAAAAGATTCCCAGGCAACAGAACTCAATAAACAGAACTCAAAGAAAAAATCCAAAAGGATCAAATTCAGAGGAATCAAATTAAAGACTCACCGTTATGGATTCGCACCTCGAACTGCAAACTCAGTCTAAAAAGAATGTCAATTACGATTAAAAAAGACGCTTCGATTCGATCACTGACTGGCTCAAGAGCCCCGAACCAACCAGTCGGCCCGATAAACTTCAGCCACCGCAGGCTTTTGTATCTGCGCCGATGACGGCGATACGTAGTCTGCACCAACACCATCCCAACCACGAAAACTCCAGCGATCTCCGTCAACTGACTCCAAAAAATTGGGCGTTAAGGCCGTCTTGCCGCCGCCTTCAGGGATATCAACAATGAAACTGGGCATGGCCAAACCAGAAGTGTGTCCCCACAACTGCTTTTGAATGGCTAGGGAATCATCAATAGAAGTGCGAAGATGATCGGTTCCCAGGGACGGGTCAGCTTGAAACATATAATGCGGTTTCACTCGCAAGTATAACAAGCGTCGCGACAGGGCATAAATCAAGGCTGGATGATTATTGATCCCATTTAACAAAACCATTTGATTAAAAACAGGAACCCCGTGGTCCACCAACCGCTCCAAAGCAGTCGCCGCCTGGTCGGTGATCTCGTCGGGATGATTAAAGTGAGTCATAAAATAGACGGGCTTGTACTTTTGAAAAAGGGCGACCAATTCGTCATTGATGCGAAAGGGGTTGACCACAGGCAGGCGCGAACCAATGCGAATCAACTCCACCGAATCAATTTCGTAAAAGGCTTTTAAAAAAGTCTCAAGCGCTCCATTTCCCAATGTCAGGGGATCTCCTCCGGAAAAAATAATCTCTTTAATTTCCGGATGGGCGCGCACATAGTCTACGGCTTCAGAAAGCTGTTTCTTTGAAGCCTTCACTTGATCTTTAGCTGTAAAATGTTTGCGAGTGCAGTAACGACAGTAAACGCCACACATGTCGGTCGAAAGAAACAGGGCACGGTCGGTATACCGATGCACAAGCCTCTCCGTGGCTCGATTGGATTGGATATTCTCACCTAAAGGGTCCAACATTTGCTGTACACCGGGGGCTAACTCCTGCGCCGAGGGCAAGACAATTCGACGGACCGGATTGTCGACCTCTCCATCCATGGCCAAAGACGCGTAAAACGGTGTGGTTTGAACTCGAAACTGTGAGTCTTCACCAGAAAACCCAAGAGCCTCCTCTTCGGTCAATTGAAAGTGCTGAGAGAAGTCCTCACGAGATCGCAAAGAGGCCCGCATCTGCCAAGTCCAATCCGACCAGTCAGCAGCCGAAACCCCAGGCCAGGGCTCAATTTTACGAAACTCAAACTTCCGACGACTCATACCCCCAACTAACACCCAATCCCAAAATTTTGAAGTCTTTTAAAACACGAAACAACCACCCCAAATAGGAAACGACTGGCGCAGCCAGGAGCCAAAGAATAAGTAAGCGTTGAGGCCGGAGCCAAGATTCTCTTCAAACCAAAGAAACACCACCAGCAAAAAAAAACGACTGGCGCAGCCAGGAGCCAACGAATGAGTGAGCGTTGAGGCCGGGCTCGCGATTTTCTTCGAATGGGAGAAAATAAACCTCCAGCCAGCCGGAGGCGTTTTGGCTGGCGAGGGCAGGAGCCCGCGTTTATTTTCTCC
>CAXRIX010000147.1:0-4232 GCA_964230555.1 Bdellovibrionales bacterium | reverse complement strand
GCAAGGGGAACAGTGAATCCGAACAACCCGAACAATTCCAACGATAAAAAGTTGGTCCACGTCCTTTACTCGCCACCCAACATGCCAACCTTCACAGGTAACCAAGTGATTAAAGCCAAGCATGCGGCCTTTTACACTCGAAGCCAACCACTTAACTTTTCAAGAACGGTCAGCTCGGATGCCGCTTGGCACCACTTTCATGCCTACAACATTCGAATCTATGATTCTTTGTTGGTTGGATTTTGGCCACGTCAGTCAGGCTTAGGAGATTACCGCTTGGGTCAGTTGGCTAACAGTGGCGGTCATCGAGGCGTTATTCTTTACGACGGACCTTTTGAACTGACACGGGTGCATTTCGCAGACTTTTCAACCAGTCGTAAGACCACCGTGATCGATGGCGTTACTCGCGATATCACGGCGATGCCTTTTGGAACCATCGGTGGTGCCGACAAGTTCACCAACCGCGTGCGTGGGTTGTCTTTCAGTCCGGAGCCTTTTCGCCGCTTAGACTTCACCGATGAAATCGGGAAAGGCTGGATGGATTGGCAAGTCAGTCAGTCGATTCTTGATATCGATGGATCTCTGACCGGTGAAAGCAACGCGATGGTCGTTCCAAAGAATCCTTTCAATCGTCGCGGCGACTGTATAAATGAAAACAGTTGGGATGCCTATATCTGTCCGGCGGAGAACTATAAAATTGGTACTCTTCTGATCCATGATTTGTCGCCTGGTGGAAACTCCAATTTCTTCTGGTTTAATACTATCCGTAATAACTCGGTTGAGTCTCACCCGACAGTTCCTGATGTGGGATCGATGCATGTGAAAGTGAACTTAATGCGCGATCAGAATTATAAACTGGATTTCGAAAACCAAAGCGGTCACTTACGACGCTTGATGTTTCACACTGAGCGTTCGGGTGAAGCCTCGCCAACTTTCGAGATTATCAATCTCGCGCAAAACAATTGCCGAATTGAAGGAGCGCAAGGTCAATCCAGTGTGACAGCTGTCCGCAATTCTTCGACCAGTGCCTATTATCGTCAGGGACGGAAGCTGACAGTGAAGCTAGTCCCTGATCATCAGGATGGTAAATTCAATCGTGCCATTCGGTCTTACCGCGTCTATAAACGCATTTTGTGTAACTAGTGAGAAATTCTTAATTTTGCCGCCACCCCAGACTAAAGGGGGTGGCCTTGAATCGCGACCTTTTGAGAGTGGTCAGCGCAAAGCAAAAACGTTTATACTTTAGGAATGCTAGATCAAAGAAAACCCACAGTCGTAGTCCTTTTCGCCCTATTATTTCTTGTCGCTTGTGCGGCTCCACAACCTAAAGCTGAAGAAGAGCAGTCGCCGCTACGACTGCTGATCGGTGATGGTGGGGTTCGCATTGAAGAGTCTTACTCCCATGTCGAAGGGGAGAAGGCGCGTGTTACGGCGGCTTTTACATCCGAGCATAACCGCTTCACCTCCAGTGAGAAAACCCTTGAGGGCTCGTCGTGGGTGGAAGAGAGCTCAGAGTTTAGCTTAGAGCCAGGCTTTCAAGCGGTGGAATGCCAGGTCAAGATCTCGCGGCAAGAGCTGGAACGCGCGCCCGCCGCCGCCCAAGAGCTTTACACCTATGAAATTGATGTCACAGTTAAAGACGGTATTAAAGATGGACCGTTTGAGACTGTCATCAACGGAGAGAGCGAGGGCTTGGTGCAGCTTGGCGAGTACCCCGTCAACAATTGGCAGAGCACCGAAAACCTAATTGTTAATGACACCGTTGTTGAATCCTGGTTTTATGAACCTAAGAAAAATCGCTACGAAATAGTGAAAAAAATGGGTGAAGACCGCTACCTGAAAAAGTCCTTAAGGTTTGATCCCTATTTAAAAAGTGTCACCTCTGTTCAGTACGAAATTTTACAGGGGCAGGGTGAAGAAGTGGATCAACAAAGGACAGTACTGGCACGCTTGCACTGTCGCTCATAATGACAGGAAAAGTATTTGGACTTACGCCTTCTGGTTTCAGATAAAAAGTTTACTCCCTTTTTCTGGACTCAGTTTTGGGGCTCTTTCAACGACAATTTTTTTAAAAATGCCTTAGCGGTCATTGTTGCTTTCCGCGGGGTTCAGCTCCTTGGGCTTGACGCTGGGGCTTTGGTGGCGGTGGCCACGGCCCTAATCATTCTTCCGTTTTTTATTTTTTCACCCATTGCAGGCCAGATGGCCGACAAATTCGAAAAATCAGCAATCATTCGTTGGACCAAGCGCCTCGAAATTTTCATCATGTTTTTTGCGGCTCTAGGGTTTTTGTTCCAAAGCTATTTGCTTCTCCTGGGCCTCCTATTTCTCATGGGCACTCAATCGGCCTTCTTTGGTCCTTTAAAATATTCAATCATTCCAGAGCTTGTTGAAGAAAAGAATTTAACCGAAGGCAACGCCTTAATCGAGCTTGGAACTTTTCTGTCTATTTTATTGGGCACAATTGCCGGTGGTTTCTTTACCTCCATCGATGGGGCGGACTGGTGGATTGGCAGTGGCCTTTTGGTTTTTGCAGGCCTTGGCTATATGGCTGCCCGTAAGGTGCCAGCGGTTTCAGTGGGAGATCCCACTTTAAAAATGCATTGGAACCCCTTTCCCGAGTACATCAACCTGTGGCGGATTATGCGGCAAAAGGTAGCCATCTTTAATTCAGTTCTCGCGATCTCCTGGTTTTGGTTTTACGGCGCCGGAATTCTGTCAGTCTTGCCGATTTACGTAAAAGATTACCTGATGGGGAATGAGAATGTCGCAACCCTCTTTCTAGCGATGTTCACTCTTGGGGTGGGGCTGGGCTCCATTCTGTGTGAGAGATTTTCTTATGATCGTGTTGAAATTGGAATTGTTCCCATTGGATCTTTGGGGCTCACCCTTTTTATTTTCGATCTTTATTGGGTCGGAGCGCCATGGGTCGGAATGGCGCCAGGCTCGGTCACTCTCTCTGTTTTCACATCGTCTTTTGCCGGATGGCGGCTGATGTTTGATTTCTTTATGATGTCGGTTTTTGGTGGTCTGTTCATTGTTCCACTTTACACTCTTTTGCAAGAACGGTCTCACCCCGAAACCCGGTCTCGGGTCATTGCTGGCAATAATATCATGAATGCCGTGTTTATGGTGGTGGCCAGTGCTTTGTTGATCTTATTTTATAGTTGGAAACTGAGTCCTGTGCAGATTTTTGCGATCTTTGGAATCATGAATCTTATGGTCGCTTTTTATATCTATACTGTCGTTCCAGAGTTCACTTTGCGCTTTTACTCTTGGGTTCTTTCCCACATCGTTTACTCCATTGACGTCAAAGGTCATGAAAACATCCCTCACAACAAAGCCTTTATCCTGGCCCCCAATCATGTCAGCTACGTCGATTGGTTGATACTATCCGGGGCCTGCAAAGTACCGGTGAGCTATGTCATGTACTACAAGTTTTTTAACATACCCTTTGTTCGGCACTTGATGAAACAATCAAAAGTCATTCCCATTGCCGGACGCAAAGAGGATGAAGAGATTATGAACCGAGCCTTCGAGCGCGTTTCCTTTGAACTACAAGATCAACAACCGGTCTGTATTTTTCCAGAGGGAACAATCACCCGCGACGGACAACTCAACCCTTTCCGTCCCGGATTGTTAAAAATCTTAGAAAAAGATCCAGTGCCGGTTGTTCCGGTGGTGATTCACGGCCTGTGGGGTTCGATTTTCTCTAGGGCCCCAAAGAAAGATCGGGTGCGCCGCCGCAACTTGATCATCGAGTTCCTTCCCGCCATCGAGCCTCAAAACGTGAAGATGGAATCTCTTGAAACTTTAATTGCCGAACGCCTTGGGCAAATCCCACCCCATGCTCGCAACTCCTAAAGTCTTTTTAAATAAACAGAATTAACGACGCTAGCAGAGAGAGGAAGCTGGGCCTTATATTTCGCAGCTATCGTTTAATTTAAACAACTAAGGCCGAGAGCTCGACGCCTTTTCTTCACAGCGCACTTTTGGGTTTGAACGGGTAAAGTTAAGTCCTAACTTGTCTCTCTTTTTAGAGATAATACCATGATTACTTTTTCTAAATTTGACGCTCATCCTTATCCAAATTGATAAATGAAATAATGTTTGGAGATTAAATCAAATTAAGTTAGCGTCTTGTGCGAAGACGGAGGACTTTTGAAACTTTTTATTAACCTACTGGTGAATATTATCATTTTATTCGTGATCGATGCCATTTGGATCAATAC
>CAXRIX010000146.1:0-10831 GCA_964230555.1 Bdellovibrionales bacterium | reverse complement strand
GCGGCGATTTTCTTAACCTCATCCGGTGATTTGGAAAGATACAACAGGTAATCACCAATGGACTCTAAGTTTAAAATAGCTGTTCGTTTGGTAATACGCCGTTTTAAAGTCGAGTTTTTGTATTTTGAAAAATCAATTCCTGAGGTTTTCGAAGTGATGCCGACAACCTCTTGCAGAATTTGTTCGTACTGGTCTTCGGCGAGGTCCATAAAGTGACTGTTGATCACCCTTTCGACGATCCCATCAACGACTCTCGGTATATCTTTTAAATCGGCGACAACATCGGCATATCCTGAGCCGATGACCGCATTCGGCATACTGGGAAATTGCGCCGTTTCTGGATCTTGGGCGATCACAGCCCCACCGCCTTCCCGAACCTGGCGGCATCCGTGCAGACCATCTGTTCCACTGCCGGACAATATGACCGCGACGGCACTTTCTTCAAAAGCGTCCGCCAATGACTTGAAAAATTGATCGATTGTACTGAGAGGCGCTCGAGGAGCTTCCTGATCCTGCTTTTTTAAACGTATTGATTCTTCATCGATTGTCGGGACAAACCCAGGAGGCGTCACGTAGATGTGGTTTGGCTGCAAGGCCATTTCGTCCTTTACCTCTAAGACTTTCTTAGAGCTAACTTTTTCAAGAATCGGCACCATCATGGATTCGTGGTCAGGCGACAGATGTTGAACAATAACGATGGCGGCTTGTTCAGTAGAAAATTCACCAACAATTTGTTTTAATGCCTCGACTCCACCGGCCGAACACCCGACGCCAACCACACAATTTAATCCACTCATCGAAAACACCATCCCGCGAATAATAGAAGTTGACATAATTTAACGCAGCTTTGAAATTGTAGCAATGGACTTGAATGAAGATTTGTTAAGTTTTGAGGACTTTCCCCTCCCGGCCTTCGTATTGGAAGGCGAAGCCATTCTCAGTCCTATCAACGTTGAAGCTCGAAAAATTTACAAAAAAACCGAGGTTTTAAGCCTCATCGAATTGATCGGCCACCGTGGCGTGGAACGCCTTGAGAGTGAGCGAAACGACCTGGAAGTGGGCGAAACCTCTGATATTTTTACCTTACGGCTACAAGGCGGAACCGACCTTCTAGCAAACGATTTAGATGCCAACTGGAACCTTATTTTGAAAAGGGTTTCTGACACCAAAACCGTGGTTATTTTCATGCCGGCCGAATCGGCCGTCGAAGCTTTGATGGAGGCTAACCGAAAGATTCTTATAGATAAAACCAATGCAGAGATAGAAATGGCCGAGGCCAAGGCCCTTGTTACTGCTCTGCGTGGTCTTTTTTCAGCATTACCTCAAAACACCATACAACTTGATCGTTTCGGCAAATATTCGGCCATCAAAGACAGTGAACAACTTCTGTTTTCGAACACTGAGACATTGACTGGTAATTTTTGGCAGGATCTTCCCGAGGAAATTTCTCCTGAAGTCTGGAGTCTTTATCGCGCTTCTATGAAAGAAAACTGTATTAAGGAAAAAGATATTTTTTGGCCCATGGACAATGGTGATAACCGTTGGATCAAGCTGAATTGTCTTTATGGAAAAGTTCATTCGTTTATTTCCTACTCGGATGTGACCGCTGAAAAAATGCAATTGGCAGAGATGGTCCGAGAAGAACAACTGAGTACCGTGGGAGTATTGGCCGGTGGACTAGCCCATCAGTACAACAATCTTCACCATGCTGTCTTGGCTTTAATTCACGATGCCAAACAGGTTTCTAACGAGGAGGCCGCCTCGTTTCTCAATTCTGCTGCGTCTCTTTTAGAAAAAGGTTCCGACCTATCGCAAAGTTTACTTTCGCAGCTTCGAGATACCGACAATCAAAGCCGCGGAGTCTCCTTAAAGTCCATCTTTAAAAGAGTGAAGCTTTTAGTGAAAGATGAGATGATTTACCTGAATTGCAAGATTGAAGTTGAAGACAACAATTTGAAGGTGCGATGCAACCCCACTGAAATTGACCAAATCCTAGTGAATCTTATTCTAAACGCAGCCCATGCCTGCTACGCCTCATCTCACCAAGGATTGGTCAAAATCACTGGCAACAAAAACGACCAAGACTTGGTCGAGATTCAGGTGACAGATAATGGAAGTGGCATCCCTGAAAAAATCCAAAACCGATTGTTCACCCCTCTTTTCTCCACCAAAGGGGTCTATGCCGAGCGAGACTCTAAACTGTCCAGCATTAAAGGCACAGGCCTGGGCCTCTCTTTGGCTAAGCAATTGGCGGAAAAAAACTTTGGAACCCTGAGTTTACTGAAAACCTCACCTGCCGGATCCACATTCGCTCTGACTCTTCCAGCTCTTACAGCTGAAGAGCTTTCTCGATTTAATGCCGACAAAAGAAAATCCAAGGAGTCGAAGAAGGACCCCAAAAAGCCAAAGGGAAAAAAGAAAAAAATCTTAATTGTTGATGATGCGAAAGAAAATCGCATTATACTTAAAACTTATCTTAAAGATTTCGCCAAAAAATTTCAGGAACGCGAGAATGGTCTTGTCGACCGCGAGAAAATCTTGAAATTTGATCCTGATGTCATTTTTGTCGACTGGCTTATGCCTGAGTATAGTGGAAACGATTTCCTACATGCACTCGCTTCAGACAAAGAATTAAGTCAGTACCTTGAAAAGTGTATTGTTCTCTCTGGACTCGATGCTTCCTCGGAAATCGAAAGCTGGCGTCCGAAATTAAAGTCCATCTTACATAAACCGATTTCACAACGTCGTTTGATTGAGGAAATCTAAATGAGCCTTATCGCCCTTGTATACCGAAGTAGAAAGACCAAGGTTTTAAGTCAAACGGAGCTTGAAGATATGGTCGCCAAAGCAGCAAAACACAATCGTAGCCTTGTGATCTCTGGTTTTTTAATCTCAACCACCAATGAGTACTTCCAGTACCTTGAAGGACGGCCCTCCGACGTAAAAGCCGTGATGGAAAAAATCACTCAAGACCCTCGCCACACAGAATTGAAGTCTTACAGTTTTCCAATTAAAAGTCGAATCTGTCGAAGTTGGAATATGCGGTTGGCCAGTGAAAGTCGATGGGAGAATATTGGCTATCTAGACCTTATTCGTTCGATGATCGACCTGAAGGTGCCCGACAAAAACAAGGACGAAGTCTTTAATCGTCGAACCCTGCATCTCATACAAAAAGTGAATGACGAGTATCCGACCTCTGATTAAACTTTAAAAGATAAAAATCAGAGTCTAGCACCCCTTAGATCTTTTCTTCGACCGTCGTTTTTTTATTCCTCCGTAAGGAGTCCCCGTTCTTTGAATGCGGCTTTTAACTGAGTTTTAGGACTTGAGATGAGATCCTGCCCATGCGGAATAATGACTTTGTTAATATCCAAGTTCAATAACTTTTGTAGGCTGTTTTTGGTCTTTTTACGATCTTTAATAAAAAGGGTGAAAAACCGACTGACAGCCAATTTCCCGTAAGTTCCAAACATTCCAAATATGATCTTATGGCCCAAGCTTTTACCGGTAACATGATTGAAACAAAGGTCGACAATAAAAAGAGTCCCAGTTGGTTTATGAAAGAAGTTGAACTCCTGAACCGACGGCATCCCCTCGATCGCGACACACTCAAGGTCAGAAAAAGGCCAGGGATCCTGCCCCAAAATAAAGTCCCAGTGCACGTCTTGACGCTTTTTTACCAGCACTGGACTGGCCCATAATTTGGCTTTTGGAAATAGCTTTCGAGCATTGCCAATGCCCATGTGATGAAAACCACTGGGCGCAATAATATCAGTGACTTCTCCCATACCATGGATTTCAGACATATCTTTATCGATGTCTTCAAAGGGCGAAATAAGCACAACCCTTTGACCGTCTCGAACCAACAGGGATTTCACTGGCATCGACATTATCGGCATTTTTATTTCAGATTTCAATACCAGCAGATCGTTCACCTCAAGCTCCCCGTTTATTACTCGTTCTCACGCATCTGATAGCGACTGGCCATCAATGCGAATATACCCGTCACTCCCAACATCATGAGTGCGAATACCATAAAGAAATTCCCACTGACGGCATCGGAATCAATAAATTTTGCGGCAAAGCCAGCGATCACGTTACCAAGGAAAGTCGTTAACATCCAAAAACTCATAATGGTGGATTTCATACTTTTGGGCGCTTGGGTGTAAGCAAACTCAAGTCCAGTAATGGAAATTAAAATCTCGGCAATAGTGATCGTTAGATAAGGAAAGAACTGCCACATGATGTTGATCCGTTCGTTGATCGGCACACCATCGGCGATCTGACCTTCGATGACATATTGGATGATTGCGATTTGCATAAACGAAAAACCAGCAATGATCATTCCAGCACCCATTCGGCGCAACGGAGTGAAATCGAAGACTTTCTGTGCCATTGGGTAAACACCAAACACAAAGGTTGGGATTAAAATCATAACCAACCAAGGGTTAAGGGCCTGCATGGCGGCCGGCTCTAATTTGAACCCTAAAACCATGGGGTCCATCTGCAAAGCCTGTAGGACCCAGGTCGAACCATGCTGATCGAACAGCGCCCAAAACACAGGAACAGCGGTAAAAAAGATGGTCATGATCGCCAAAACCGCCTTCACTCCGGTTACCACTTCCTGAGAATGATTTTTAAGGGCTCCATCAAGAAAACCCTGCCCAGGCTGACGATTCTTAACCGCTGACATAAGGACCCGAGGCAAGGAGTCCGGATTTTTGCCGGTTGGGGGTTTTACGGTGTACTGCTTGCGACCCATCCAAAAAACAATGGTTGCAAGGGCCATTAGAACACCAGGAACACCGAATGCGATGGCCGGTCCGACTGTACTTAACAGCACGGGAGTTAACATTGACGAAGTCGCCGACCCCAAATTAATGATCCAATAAAACATGTTATAAAAGCGGGTGATTCCTAGCTTGTTGGCAGGATGAAATTGATCACCACCGAAGGCCGACACACAAGGCTTAATTCCGCCGGAGCCAATAGCGATGAGCCCCAAGCCCCAGTAGAGACCCTGCTCGGTTTCAAATAGTGCAATCACCCCATGCCCTAAACAGTAAACAATGGAGAGCCACAAAATCACATGGTACTTACCGAAAAAGCGATCGGCCAAATAAGCGCCAGCTAATGGGGTTAAGTAACAACCCGCTACAAAGAGGTGATACACTTCAGTGGCGACACCGCCTTCAATGGCAAGATATTGCACCATAAAAACGGTAAGAATCGTTCGCATTCCATAAAAACTGAACCGCTCGCATCCCTCGTTACCGATGAGGTATTTAATTTGTTTTGGAAATTTTCCGGTATTCTCTGCTGCACTCATTTTTTAAACTCCATGCCCCACGGCTTTTTTCAAAGGTTTTTCCATTAGGAAAATGGCAAATGCTAAGGCCAGGCCGAGAATCACCATGAGGGTGAAGAAGCCGGCTTTGGTCCAATCGTCAGCCGAATAATAGGTTCCTAGAAAGCCGCCGAAGAAGTTGCCACCGGCCATCGAGAAAAACCACCAGCCCATCAGCAACCCGACATAACGAGCCGGCGCCACCTTGGTCACCATAGAAAGGCCAATGGGCGAAAAGCAGAGCTCGCCGACCGTGACGATAAACATGGTGGGCAGGAACCAAAGAAAACTCATCTTGGTTTCCGGAGTGAAGCCCATGGTGGGAATGACTAGGAAGATAAAACCAAGCCCCAACAAGGCGGCTCCAATGGACATTTTCTTAATACTTGAGGGTTGTCGACTTCCCATTTTATCCCACATGCGCATCATGTAAGTCGCCAGCAGGACAATAAAAAGAGGATTGATCACTTGCAGCCAGGTGGAGGGCATGGTGAACAGTCCCAAGACACTCCAATCGGTGTTGTTGGTTGATAGCTGCTGCATGGTGTTTCCTTGTTGCTCAAAAACACCCCAGAAAATGACATTGGAAATACTAAGAACGACAATACCGATAATGGCTTTCCATTGACCAGCAGTTAAAGGCTCCATCTTCTGTTTGTCCAAATTGGCTTGGTGCTTTGACTGACTGTCGGTCAAGTATTTCTGACCCCACATGTAGACCACAAGACCAAACCCCATTCCGATCCCTGCGGCGGTGAAGCCGTAGTGCCAACCAAAGACTTCTCCTAAAGTTCCACAGACCAAACCAGAAAAGATCGCCCCGAGGTTGATGCCCATGTAAAAAATCGTAAAGGCTCCATCACGACGAGGATCCCCTTCGGGATAGAGGTCTCCGACCTGAGTGGAGATGTTGGGCTTAAAGGCGCCGTTACCGAAAATAATAAACACCAGCGCAATCAAAAATACGGATTCAAAGGCCATAAGGAAATGACCGATCATCATCAGTATCCCACCGATTATAATTGTCTTTTTCTGCCCCAAGTAACGATCGGCAATAAAGCCACCAGCCAAGGGTGTACAGTAGACCAAAAACGTATAAAGACCGTAGACCAATGAGGCCAGTTGCTCGACGTTTTGCCCAGGGAAAAGCCCCTCAATAACTGCAAAACCGTGAACCACAGAGCCTTCTCGGGCGTGTACGATCAATTCTTTGGACATGTAGAGGATAAGAAGGGCTCGCATTCCATAATAGGAAAAGCGCTCCCACATCTCAGTTAAAAACAAAATGAACAAGCCAATGGGATGGCCAAACAAAGTCTTTTCTGATGGGTTTGTCATGATTCTCTCTTTATTTAGTTAAAGGAAGTTTCTACCCTTCACAGCCCCGAGAATCCAGACTTGAAGCACGCGTCAAACCCCTAAAAACCCATTAATTTCGATTTCAGCCCAAAAAATCCCTCCATAGTTATGAAAAATCAAATTAAAGTTTTGCCGTTAAGTTTGGGTCAGCGTGAATCTCCAACCTCAGCAAAAGAAACCTCCAGCCAGCCGGAGGCGTTTTGGCTGGCGAGGGCAGGAGCCCGCGTTTCTTTTGCTGAGGTTGGAGATTCACGCCCCGACACAAAGCTATCAATAAACCACAGCTGGAGGCGTTTTGGCTGGCGAGGGCAGGAGCCCGCGTTTCTTTTGGTGAGGTTGAGGGTTCACGCCCCGCCACTAAACCAACAAAAAACCACAGCCGGAGGCGTTTTGGCTGGCAAAGGCGCAGGAGCCCGCGTTTCTTTTGGCGAGGGCTGGGATTCTCGTCCCGCTAGAAAGCCTGTGAAGGATGACAGTCAGACAAGGAGTTAAAGGACTCCCAAGAAACTCAGGATTCGGCTTTTTTGACGAGGCTGGATATTTAGAGGTTTGGTGGGACCAAATAAAAAAACCCACAGTGACGTGGGTTTTAAGATACTCAATTTTGATTAAAAATTAAGCCATGAAATCGTGGGCACGAACAGTTTTGCGTCCGTTGTTTTTCGCACGAGTGGCGGCTTGTGAAACATACCAATGAAGAATGTCGTTGGCTCCAGCCATCGCATCAGCGGCCACGTTAACACCGTGAGCTTTTAAAGCTTCTTTGAACTTACTTTGAACAACAAGAACTTCGCCTTTTTTCTTAGCTGATGTTTTTTTCTTAGCCGTTGTTTTCTTTTTCTTCTTCGCCATTTTTTTCTCCTTTTTTTAAAAGTTCGTTGAATCTCCACTTTTCGAAATTATGTCAATACAACGCACTCTATCTACTTGAAATGGGACGAACTGAAATCTTCAGGGAAAAAGCGGAGGGTATCAACCTTTTATCCGCCTAACGCAAGGCTGCGCAAATCTCCTTAAAAATTCATTCGAAACGCTAAATTCGTTAACAGGTAATAGCCACCAAAGCCTTTAGAACTGAACCAAGTTTGCAAAAACATTTGCTCCAACCCCAAATACATATTGGGTGCTAAACGGTAGAGGGATCCCACTTTCAAAAGGGTTCCAAACGAGGTTTCGCTCTGCCCCCCACCAACGGTGTCGTAGGAGATAATCCCGACTCCTGGGGCGACATACATTTTCCAATTTCGAGGTCCAAAAAACGCTTTTAAATCGACGCCCAGTGACCAAAACTGACCGCGTGACACATTCGGTGGGTCGGCGTCTTTTTCAGGACTGTAGATCAGATATCCACCAAAAGAGTGCGATCGTTTTTTTTGAAAATCCACATCGATGGCTAAATTGAAAATGCCATTGAGCATTCCAAAGCCGCCTTGAACCGATGTAATGGCTGCCAGTGAAGGCGTTGCGCTCACTAAGATGATAAAGCTTAAAATGTACTTCATGATTCCCCCTCAAAGGGAATATTAGACCAACATTATGGATTATGGGTCAAGAATCACATTTGCCGGGCGCGTTTATCAACCGCTAGGGCTGCCTCTCGCATCACCTCAGCAAGAGTGGGATGGGCATGAAAACTTAAAGCAATGTCTTCACTACTGGCACCAAACTCCATCGCCACAACAGCTTCGGCAATCATATCCGAGGCGCGTGGCCCGACGATGTGAACACCTAAAACCTTGTCGGTTTTTTGGTCGGCAAGAATTTTGACTTTACCTTCGGTGGCGTTCATGGCCTTAGCGCGTCCGTTGGCTGAGAAAGGAAAACTTCCCGCTTTGTAGGCAATCCCCGCCTGTTTTAACTCTTCTTCGGTTTTACCCACACCTGCCACCTCGGGCCATGTGTATATCACCCATGGAACTGTATCATAATTAACGTGCCCATAATTACCAGCGATGTGTTCCATGATCGCCACACCCTCTTCTTCAGCCTTGTGGGCCAACATCGCCCCACCGATCACATCGCCAATGGCGTAAATACCTTTGACTGAAGTTTGAAAATGATCATCGGTGACAATTTGACCACGATCATTGAGTTCAATACCGGCATCATTAAGCCCCAAGCCTTCGGCGTAGGCCTTGCGGCCAACGGCGACCAGAACCATGTCGCCAGTGATAGTGTCGGTTTTACCATCCTTTAGAGATTCATAAGAAAGCTCAACTTGATCGCCTTTGACCTCGCCACCGGTGACTTTGGTGGACAGCATAAAATTCATGCCCTGTTTTTTTAAAATTTTTAAAAGATCTTTTGAGATTTGATTGTCCATGGGGCCGCAAATTTTATCGGCGAACTCAACGACTGTGACCTTGGATCCTAAACGCATCCACACCGAGCCCATTTCAAGACCAATAGCGCCTCCACCAATCACCACCATATGCTCCGGCACTTTTTTAAGAGTTAGAGCTTCGGTTGAAGAAATGATTTTCTTGCCATCGAATTTTAAAAACGGCAATTCCACGGGCACACTGCCCGAGGCTATAATAATGTTTTTACACTCAATGGTTTGTTTTTTGTCGCCGGACACTTCGACTTTTCCAGGTCCGACCACCTTACCGGTCCCCTGAAACGTGGTGATTTTGTTTTTATCAAAAAGATACTTCACACCACCGGTGAGGTCGGACACCACCTTGTCTTTGCGTTTCATCATTTGCTGCAAATTCAACTTCACGTCGCTGACGTCGACCCCGTGGTCGGCTAACTCGTGCTGGGCTTGCAGAAAGTGCTCACTGGAATCTAAAAGGGCTTTTGAAGGAATACACCCAATATTCAAGCAGGTTCCTCCTAAAGTTTTATCTTTCTCGACCACAGCCACTTTTAATCCCAACTGGGCACCACGTATGGCCCCTATGTATCCACCTGGGCCAGCACCAATCACAACAACATCAAAAACTTCAGCCATTTTTTCCTCAACTATACTTGTAATAAAATCCGCGAAGGATCTTCAATATTCTCTTTAATTTTCACTAGAAAACTCACCGATTCTTTTCCATCGATCATGCGGTGATCATAAGACATGGCCAGATACATCATCGGACGCACCTTAACCTCATCGTCGATCACCACGGGACGCTTCTCAATTTTATGCATCCCTAAAATTCCACTTTGCGGAGGATTCAGAATCGGCGTCGACATCAACGAGCCAAAAACCCCACCGTTGGAAATCGTGTAGGTACCACCTGACATATCGTCAATGGTGATTTTTCCGTCACGAGCCTTTATGGCGTAGTCTTTGATCTGCTTTTCAATTTCCGCCAAACTCATTTGGTCGGCATCTTTTAAAACCGGTACCACCAAGCCTTTTGGAGAACTCACGGCGACACCGATGTTATAAAAATTGTGGTAAAGAATATCGGTGCCATCGATGGCGGCGTTGACGGCGGGATAAGCCTTAAGAGCTTCAATAGTGGCTTTAACAAAAAATCCCATAAAGCCTAAGCGCACGCCATGGGCTTTTTCAAATTGGTCTTTGTATTGGTTGCGCAAATTCATCAGCGCCGACATATCAACTTCATTGAAGGTGGTGAGGATGGCCGCTGTTTGTTGGGCGTTAACGAGACGCTCGGCAATTTTGCGACGAATGGTGGTCATCTTCACACGTTCGGTCGAACCTGGCTGAGAATCCCGAGTCGGAGCTTTTTTCGCTGGCGAAGGGCTACTCTTTTCAGCACTTCCACCGGCACTGGCATTCATCACATCTTCTTTGGTTATACGACCGCCTCGGCCAGTGCCTTCAATGGTTGAGGGATCAACACCCTTTTCATTGACGGCTTTGCGCACCGCTGGGCTTAAATGGTCTTTATCTGGCGCGGCACTCATTGGTTGCTGCGAAGATCCTCCAGAACCATTACCGTTGTTGGCGGGGGCTTCTTGCTTTGAATCGTCCTGCGCTCCACTGTCACTTTGCTTTTTGCTGTCACCGCCTCCGGCTGGCGCTTCCGCCGAGGTATCAATGGTCGCAATCACAGCTCCAATTTCCACCGTGTCACCCTCGCTGGCTTTGTGAGCAAGAGTTCCCGCATCCTCAGCCACCACTTCAACACTGGCTTTGTCCGTTTCTAAGGTGAGCAA
>CAXRIX010000145.1:0-17436 GCA_964230555.1 Bdellovibrionales bacterium | reverse complement strand
CTCTATTGTAGCTGGAGTCACACTTTTATTTGATCGACCCTTTCAGGTTGGAGATCGGGTGACCTTTGGTGATGTTTATGGAGAAATCACAAATATTGGGCTGCGTGCCGTCCGGCTGCAAACTTTGGATGATAACGAAATCACCATTCCAAATTCAAAGTTTATGTCAGAGTACGTGGCATCTGGAAATTCAGGAGCTTTGGATATGATGGTCGTCTGTGATTTTCACCTGTCACTGGATGCGGATATTGGAAAGGCCAAAACTTTGCTCTATCAAGTTGTTGCAACCAGTCGGTTTGTGTTTTTGAAGAAGCCGATCAAAATTATTGTCGAGGAAACTTACAAGAACTACCAACTTGTGATGCGGCTGAAGGTTAAGGCTTACGTCTTTGATGTTCGTTTTGAAAAAGATTTTCAATCAGATATTTTTGAACGAGGGAATACTATCTTGATCCGCAACAAAATACAGCGTCCCAGTTCATGTTTTGCTTCATCAGAAAAGCAACTGGACCTTTAGACCCAGTTTGATTTCGAGTGGATAAAATGATTTTCATAGTGAAGTGCAAAAAAGTACGCCGCAGGTGCACCGATTAAGTGCCACAGAGCATGCCCATGGATCCAACCATTGGGATCACAGTATATTCTTTGTATATCAGTAATCGCTATTATCTGGGCAATAATGGTAAGCCCAACACCCAGAAAAAAGAATTTTTGATGATTGAACTTCCGAGTTCTTAAAAAAATTAATAATTCTAGAAGGATAATGGGTCCAAGGTTTAGATACATAATATACTGTACAGGAGTTTCAATGATATGAAAGACCATAAACAACACACAGTGGGCTGAAAACACAAACCAATACCATGTAAAAAAGCTCCCTTGGCTGGCTTTGAAAAATCGTAGAAGAGTTCCTGCGAACAGAAAACTCATAACCAAAAACATGCCAAGGAAATCAATATACTGAGTTAAAAAGTTGTTGGTCGCATGGTAGATAAACGAAAGAACCCCCATCGTAAAAACTGTGCCACCAAAGAATCGACCTAAATAACTGCGAAATCTAAATAAAATGAAAACTCCAACTAGGATCAGTCCTAGGTTTGTCCAAGTATTAATGGGCTCGTTGATAAGCGAGCAAGTTGTTGGTTCGCACCAATTAACATTTGGGGGGCCATAGCTTTGTTGAGATTCATACCACGGGCAACCAGGGTCAATAGTGTACTGGCGTTCAGTACCGTAGGGGCTATTCATTGATTGTCCTTTATATATCGTGTTTTCTCAGAACATTAATGGCTGATCGAAAGCCGGTTTGCACTATTTTAGAAAGAATTTTTGGGTTCAAGCTGAAATGATCTGCAAAAAACATTTCATAATCATGGGGGTTGGGGTGGATGTAGAGGTAATCGACGTCTGGTCTATAGTCGGCCCGTTGCTCGATAATGTTCAGCAATCGGTGCATATCTTCTTCTGGAAGATTTTTCTGTTTAAAGTAACCGCGAATGGCATGGTAAATCTTGTCGACTGCTTTTTGAGTCGAAATATGGGTTTCAATTTTTTGTTGAACCACTTGGTAAAGAGCTTGATTGAAGATAAGCGGAATACCATATTTGTGCAGCGAACCCATGTTTTCGTTATAGTGATAGGGTTGGATACTGTAACTTGCGATCACAAGATCGCAGCCATGATCCTTGGCAACATGCGTCGACAGTGTGTCCCGAATTTCGCCATCAAAATAAAAAATCTCTTTTCCGCGTTCATTCTCTATTCCATAGGGAGCAAAGACTGGAGGCAAGCTGGCCGATGCCGCAACGGCATCCGAGACTTTGGCATAGTTGGCCCATCCGATATGTTTGATCTTTGAGGTCTCTTCAAAGTTTCCAAAGATGACCTTTCTGGAATGATTCAGTTGAGTGGCAACTATATAAAGTTCGACCCCCAGAGATTCGAAAGTATTCTCTGGCCAAACATGTCGGCGGATATATTTTTCTAGACCTTTGGCGGTAACAAGTCCGTTAATTTTTAAACCATTTTTAACCATGGCTTCAAGACCGCCACTGAGAATTGAACGATTCTTGATCATATTAGGAACCATTTTCAGCCAATTTTTTCCGTTGATCGAAAAGATATCCGTGTAGGAAATAGGCCTTAACGACTCTTCAAAATCATCGTCCTGACGCAGCCCCTTAAGATCCCATTCCGATCCCTTTTCAAAGGCTGCAATGATCGCTTGAAGTGAGTATCCACTGGCTAGGAAGGTGCTAATAACCGCTCCAGCACTGGATCCCACGTACAGCTTAATCACCTTGTCATTATCTGAGTACTTACTGGCGACCTCTTCTTTGGTGCCTCCGGCGAAACGAAATCCCTTCTCTTTTAGAGCGAGACAGACTCCGATATGAAAAGCGGCTGCCTTGATACCGCCACCGCTAAGTGCGAGTCCAATTTTCTTTTTACCCTTTAATTTCATATTAAAATTCCATCCATCCTTGGCATTTTGATTTCAGTAAGGTCCAGATTCACTTTTGACTATAGCAACGGCATTTTAATGAAATCAATAACTTACTTAATCATAAACCAGATTGGATAGGTGACTACCTGGCCAAAACCAGGGCCAAAGCCGTGAATATCAAATTATCCATTGTCTTGGTCATTGGGTATGCTAGTGTTGAATAGTCATGAGTGTAGTGGATGTAGAAAATGATTGGTTGTCTTTAGCTGAGTACTCAAGTGAATACGGAGTAAGCGTATCCACATTGAGACGTCGGATTAAAGGCAATAAAATCAAATACAAGCTTATTCATGGTAAATATTTTTTGCCTAGGCAAGAGTTGCCTCCCCAAAACAGCCAAACTTTCACGCCCGTCCCAAATTCCAAAGCGCCCGAAAAGTCTGGTCACAAGCAGGAGGACAACTCAAACACTTTCAACACGGCAAAAACCTTATTGGATGAACTGAAGAAGGCCTACATGCAGAGCCTTCAAAGTAAGGAAGATCAGATCATCCAGCTTAAACAGCAGATCACCGATCTAAAGACCTTGGTGATGTATTTGGAAAGGGAGAATGAAAAGCTTTCGGGCCATGCCCCAAGAACTTAAATCTTGTTCTCGCCCCCATCTGATATTGGGGCTCTTCCTGCTTGTTTTTTTACAGCCCACTTCGGGGTTTTCATCATTAAAATGGCAAATCGAATCTGGAGCTGTGTGGCAGAATCGTAATGACGTCCGCATTGATCCACAAACAGGAACCTACGTAGAATTTGATGAATTCAATAAGGGGCCTTTTTTCCATTACCGTTCAGAAATCACATATCAGTTTAATAAACGCCATGGTATTCGCTTGCTTTATGCTCCTCTCAATTTAGAGGTTTCCGGGGTTCCTATAAACCCAGTGGTTTTTGATGGCGTCAACTTTTCTTCGGGTCAGCCATTAAATGTTGAATATCGCTTTAATTCTTACCGACTCACCTATCGATATGGACTTTATATGAGTTCGACCCATGAATTGTATGTCGGTTTTACGGGAAAAATTCGTGAGGCTCGGATTCGATTTTCTCAGCAAGGTGTGAGCCAAGAATATAACAACGTTGGCTTTGTACCCCTCATCTACTTCTACTACCAAAAAAGTCTAGGCCCACACTGGACTCTAGTCGCGGATTTAGATTTTGCAGCAGCTAGCCAGGGGCGGGCCATTGATTTTGCATTAAAGGTGCGTCGCCACCTTGGTAAAAAAAGCGCGTTAGGTCTAGGTTTTAGAACCCTTGAGGGGGGCGCTGACAACGAAAAAGTCTTTACTTTCAGCTGGCTGAATTATGCTTTGGTTGATTTCGTTTATAGTTTTTAAATGTGTAGAAAATTACAAACCTAAGCGGCTTCACCAACTACTTCCAGAGGAACGGTTTGGCGTTAACCCGCCGACGAAACTTATCAAGCCCTGACCTTACTTTTTCTGATTGGGTTATTTTGCTGACAAGTTTAGATTTTCCTGGGTATTCCCCGATACATAGGGCGGCTAAAAGAGTTAACAGTCCTTGTCCGGGCAAAAACAACATAAGAACACCGCCAACAAAAAAAACTACCGCCACCAGGTTTTTAAAAACATATGCAACTCTGGTGGGTCTTTGACTTACGGATTGGATAAAGTAATCTTCTGGAAGATTTTTAAGGTACCAAGGTATGAAAAAAAGAATAAAGAGGGAAGATAAAGATAACGCCAACCAAAAGTCACTTGGGACGGCCTTCAATGCGTTTTTTATAAAATCTAAATATTCATCCACCATCAAACTGCCACATTTTTTTTCAGAGATTAACGCACTATCAGGCTATAAGCTATGAACTTTGAGCAGGTGTTTCTATCCGCCGAGGAATATTACATAAAGGTCTTTAAAGAAATATCGAAAGCGTCAAGCCATGTAGATGTGAATGTTTATATTCTGAAAGACGACCGTATTGGGGAGAAATTAATTGAGTCCTTACAAAATGCCGCAGAAAGAGGCGTTAGTTGCCGACTTCTAGTCGACGGATTTGGTTCCAGGGATTGGATAAGAAAATGGGGTCGAAAAATAGAAGCCAACAATTTGCAGGTAAAGGTTTTTAACCCCCTGTCATTTTTTTGGTATCTAGATATCCTTAGTTGGTGGCGCTACGGGAAAAAATTTATTTCTCAAATCAATAGACGAGACCACAAAAAGTTAATCCTAATTGACTCTGATCTCTGCTTTATTGGAAGTGTTAATTTTTCTCAGGACTGCTTAAGCCAGAAAGAGTTAGCTGTATCGTCAAAAAAAGCAGTGGAAGCAAGTCTTTGGTATTTTGATTACACATGGGCGCGATCTCATCAAGTTCATAAAAAAGTGGCAGTTCCGTTCGTGAAACGAATTCCAAAAGCTAAAAATTTTGATGATTCACCAATTCGCTTCAATTACAATATTCTAAATCGCAGAAAAAATGTTAAAAAACTATTTCAATCCATCGATAGCTCTAAGAAAAGAGTTTGGTTTGCAACCCCCTATTTCATACCCACATTCTTTCTTATCAAGCATCTTATTGCAGCCTCGAAGAGAGGTGTCGATGTACGCATTCTTTTGCCTAAAAAAATTGATTTACGTTTTATGAGGTGGGTGGCTTACTATTATTATCCTATTTTTGTAAAGTATGGCGTAAAAATTTATGAATATCAGGATGAATTTATGCACCAGAAAGTATCGATCATTGATGATTGGTATATTGTCGGAAGCAGTAATGTTGACCATCGTAGTTTCTTTACAAACTTAGAACTGGATGTTGAGGTTCAAGAGAAGGAAACCAAGAAAATTATCATGACAAGAATAAAGGATGACTTTTCAAGGTCCGAGTTAATCGACCCAACAAAGATTAAGGTGAGCCTTTGGCAGAAAATGGTTCGTAGTTTTGTGATTTTTCTCGAAAAGAGGCTGTCTTAATGCAGTTGCGAATTATTTCCTACAATATGTTAAAGGGCCGCAGTTTAATTAGAAAAAGAGAAATTCATAAAGAAATGGCGATCGAGCTCAACAAGTTGAAGCCAGACTTGTTAATTCTACAGGAGTTTCCGGACGCCTGTATAAGACCAGGTGAGGGCGAGGCCGGTCTTAATGTTTTTAATAGTCATCATCTGACTCATGCCGCCTACGGATTCAACGCACGTACGAAGAGAGGACGACATGGTAATGCGCTACTGAGCCATTTTCCAATTGTACAGTCCGAGAACATCGATATTTCAAGCACAAAAATGGCTCACAGAGGCGTTGTACACTGTCAGCTGAAACTCCCTGGTTTTAAAAATACTTTGCATGTCTTTTGTACTCACTTAGATCTTTTTCAGTCGGCTCGTAACAAGCAAGTCTCGATCCTATCGGATCTTATACAAAGCCGTGTTGATAAAAAGGAAGTGATTGTTTTCAGTGGTGATTTCAATGACTGGAATGTTAAGCTTGACGAAATTATTTACAAAGAGATGGAAGACCGAAACTTGCCACTGAATTCAGACTTCGGGCCAATAAAGACATTTCCGAGCCCACTTCCGATTTTACCTTTAGATAGAATTTACGTTAGAAACCTAAACCTAAATCACCTCTGGACCCCAAGAAACAAAGTTTGGCGTCAGTTGTCCGATCATCGCCCGATTATCGCTGATTGTACTTTATAGTTAGTGTTTATAGTTCAAATGGAACAAAAAAATATAGGCCACCTGAATTCAAAAAGCCAAAGACGTTAGCCAACGAACACATGGACAAAAACAAAAAAGGCACACGTTTTGACGTATGCCCTTTGTAAATTAATTTAAAAGTTTTCTAGTTTAGGCGGCAGGCATAGTGGTTTTATCTTTATTTGAACCACTTTTCTTTTTGCTGCCTTTAACTTTCGATTTGAGTGCTATTTGAAGAACCTCGTCCAAATGCTCAACAAAAATGAAGTTAATCTTTTCGCGAATTTCCTCGGCGATTTCATCAACATCTTTCTTGTTTGCCAAAGGACAAATAACCGTTGTGATATCATGACTTAGGGCTGCTAAGGCTTTTTCCTTAATTCCACCAATCGGTAGTACACGGCCCGTTAATGTTACCTCTCCAGTCATAGCCACATCTTTACGAACAGGATTGTTTGTGATGATACTTACAATCGCAGTTGTCATAGTGATTCCAGCTGAAGGTCCATCTTTAGGAATACCACCAGCAGGCATGTGGATATGGATATGATTTTCTTCAAACCATTTTGGCTCAATACCAAGCTCGTCAAAGTGAGCACGAGCATAAGAGATTGCAGCTGTTGCTGATTCTTTCATGACATCGCCCATTTGTCCGGTTAAGGTGAACCCACCTTTACCTTTCATGTTAAGAGCTTCGACATAAAGAACCTCTCCCCCGGCCTGGGTCCAAGCAAGACCAGTGCCGACGCCAACAGTGTCCTCGGTTAATTTATCTTCTTTAAGGAACTTAGGAGCTCCAAGGAATTTAACAACCTGTTCACTGTCGATAACAAACTTTTTAGTGGCTCCCATGACTATTTCTTTAGCCACTTTTCGGCACAAAGAGCCAACTTCACGTTCTAGGTTTCGAACGCCGGCTTCGCGCGTGTAATGAGCGATCAAAAAGTTTATACCCTCTTCTGTGAACTCAATTTTATCGTCATCGATTCCGTTGTTATCAACTTGTTTTCTGATCAGATGCTTCATTGTGATCTCAGCTTTTTCAGCTTGCGTGTATCCTGAGATTGGAATCAATTCCATTCGGTCGCGAAGGGCCGCGGGAATATTTTCAACTACGTTAGCAGTAGCAATAAAAAGAGCTTTTGAAAGATCAAAGTCAACATTCAAATAGTTATCACGGAAAGCTGCATTTTGCTCAGGATCCAATACCTCTAACATTGCGGCCGAGGGGTCACCTCTGAAATCACTACCAAGTTTGTCGATCTCATCTAAAACAATAACCGGGTTGTTGGTTTGGATTTGCTTTAATGCCTGAACAATTTTTCCTGGCATTGCACCTACATAGGTTCTGCGATGTCCACGAATTTCAGCTTCATCTTTCACTCCTCCGAGAGCTATTCGGAAGTATTTTCGATTCATCGACTTGGCAATACTTTTACCAAGTGAAGTTTTACCAACTCCTGGAGGGCCACAAAAGCATAGGATTGGCCCTTTCATATTGTCTTTTAGTTTTTTCACAGCAAGGAATTCCAAAATTCTTTCTTTTGCTTTTTCCAGACCATGGTGGTCGGCCTCAAGAATCTTCATCGCTTTTGCTATGTCGATGCTGTCGATAGTTTCTTTTTTCCACGGAAGATCAGCCATCCAGTCCAAGTAGGTACGGATCATCGAGGCCTCTGAAGCGTCGGGATGCATTCTCTCAAGTCTTCCAAGTTGCTTCATGACTTCAGATTCGACGTCATCAGGCATTCCTGCGTGCATAATTTTTTGTCTTAATTCATCCATTTCATCATTCTTTGAATCGCCCTCTCCAAGTTCAGACTTTATAGCCTTCATTTGTTCGCGAAGAAAATATTCTCTCTGGCTTTTAGACATTTCGTCTTTCGCGGTTGTGCGAATTTTAGCCTGCATCTGAAGAACTTCCACTTCAGAGACAAGAATTTCATTAACAAGTTTCAGTCTTTTTAGGTGATCTTCTGTTTCAAGAATCTTTTGTGCATCTTCAACTTTGAGCCCAAGGTTTGACGCAATAAGATCGGCAACACGACCGGGTTCAGTGATATCATCTAGAACAAGCAAGATGTCTGGAGAAAGAATTTTGCCAAGGGCAATAACTTTTTCTAGTTGTTCTTTCGATGTGCGAATCAAAGCCTCGGCTTTTAATTTCACCTCTTCAGAGTCGTCATACTTTTCTTCAATTTTATCAACCGACACATTAAAAAATGGTTGGTTTTGATGAAACTTAGAGATTTTAGCTTTTGCCATTCCCTGGATCAAAATCTTCACTCGGCCATCGGCAAGTTTGCGCATACGGATGATCATAGCAACAGTCCCAACTCGGTAGACGCTCTCTTCAGTAGGAGACTCTTCGGTTAGGTCCATTTGCGATGCCAGAAAAATCAGACGATTTTTCGCTAAGCTATCTTCCACAGCTTGAATTGATGATTCACGACCCACAAAAAGTGGAATGATCATATAGGGGAAAATAACTATGTCCCGTACTGGGAGCATGGGTATTTGTTCAGGTATTTGTAGGCTTTTCTCGTCCATTCACGGCCTCCATCAGAAATTCACTGTTGCTCTAAGTAATTTTTCGGAAGATCAGAAATTATATTTAGTCTTCAAAGGTCCCAAAAAGGTCGAGATTAAGCGCATTCTAGGAGAGTTTAAGCATTTCTAAAAGAAAACGATACCTTACCATTGGTAAAAGTTATTATGGTTTTAATCATTTATGCTTATGATGTTTCAAATTAGGACACTCTGACCAAGGCTTGAACAATAACAGTCAAACCCGCAAGACGTAGGTCTGTGGCCAAAAGTCAGAGCTCTTTGGTTGCAAAAGGAACAATCTCACCCTCTTTGACTGTTAAAGTCACAACGGGCCTAACGAATTCTTTTTTATTGTTGAGTACAAGGGTGTTTAAGGCACCCGGAATCCCTTTGTTTTGTTGAATAACTTTTGCAAAATCTAAACGGTTTTCAACACCTTGAGATAAAACGGAACGAGCCACCAGACCGGAATCGTACCCAAGCAATGCAAAAGTAGATGGGGCCTTGTTAAAGGTCTCTGCATAGGCTTGATAAAATTTCGAATTCAGGAATGTTTCATCTTTTCCGTAAAAGCCGTCCGTGAAGATTGATTTCGTAACGAAGTTTTGACCACGCCGAAGAAACTCATCAGTGTTCCAAATATTTGTGCCTATCAAATAAACTTTGGTGACATCGTTATAAGCTAACATGGGTGCAATTTGACCGATGGCTTTGGGTCCATCGGGTATGAAAATGGCATCGAAGTCAATGATAGGAGGAAGTAGGCCCACTGGTGGTTTCTTTCTTCGTCTAGAGCCTTTAGGTTGTTTTTCATACCATTCTTTTAAACGCTTTGAATACTCTTTCTGTCGATCGGCGATATAAAATGTACCCACCAGCTTTTGAATATGTTCATTAAAATCAGTTTCGCCGGGTAGGTAAGATTGAGCGCCAGTCACCTTGCCACCCTTCTCCTGTACCTTTTTCCAAAACACGTTACTGATTTTTACGCCATAGGCATCATTAGGATAGAGGATGGCAAACCTTTTAAACTCCATCTTGTCCATAGCCGTTGTAATAAGTTGATCGAGTTGTGATTCAATTGTCAGAGCATTACGGAAGATAAAGGGCCCAATGTCCGTCAAACCTTCTTTTTGTGAAAGGGCAAGAAATGGAACGCCAATTTCTTGGGATTGGATTGAGGCCGAGTAAGCCGTTTTGGCAAGGAGTCCACCAACAATCGCAATTGCATGGTCCTCTTCAACAAGACGTTTCACCGCTTTTCGAGCCTGCTCAGCCTTTCCGCGACTATCGATGACCGCCAACCTAACGTTTTCTGAGTTTTGTCCCCCCTTAATTCCGAGGGCTAGTTGCAAACCCCACAGAGCTTGGTAACCGATACTGGAGTAGCGGCCACTAAGGGGTAAGATCACGCCGATGGTTCGCTGATTCACTTGGCCGCGTGCAGAAAGTTGCTCGATCAACTGCTGGGCTTGAGTGCTGACATAGCTTTTCGGGCGCATCGCAATCACACTCTCAAAATAAGAGCGTGCTTCAGAATACTTGCCTTCCCCCATTAGGTAGACGCCATAGCGATACATAGCATCGACTTTTAGATCCGATTCACGACTGTCGTTGGCGAAGTCTTTCAGGTCTGGCCCCGTCAATCGAGAGTCTAAGAAGGCTTTAGCCCTGCGAGCAAAACTTTCTCTTTTGGATACGTTGGGGTGTTGTTCTGACAACTTTACCAGTGTTTCAAAGGCTTCGAGTTGTGAGCCCGTGCGCATTAGACAGGTGAAGCGAACTTCCAGTAAGTCGGCTTTTTGTTCACGATCCAAGCGTGTATCGAGGGAGCGTTCAACAAGTTCAAGAGCCTTTTTATAATCGCCAATCTTATAAGTTAAGATTTTCGCAGCGGCCACTCTTGCAGGGGCTTCACGACTTGAAAAATACTGGGAATCATAAAGAGCTTGATAAGCGCTTAACGATTTGTCCCAGTTTTCTAGTCGAGAATAAGTTTTGGCGAGTAAAAATAGAGCATCGTCCCCGGTTTCAGTATTTCGATGAAACTTTAAAATGCCATTGAGTGTTTTAACCGCTTGGCTGAACTGTTTGTTTTTGTATTCTTGATTGGCCTTTGCAAGTTGGATCTTGACGGGCTCAGGAGCCTGGTTCAACTTTTCTTTGCGCCCGAATGTCGAACAAGAAATAAAAATAAACAATGTTGAAAGCAGAAGAAGAGATCTCATTATTTGCTCCCTTTAAGTTCCTTTAAATAGGTCTGGTATTGTTGCATCATTTCGCCTTCAGGCCAAGTTCGCAGACTTTTTTCCATCGAATTTCGTTCGTGGGTCGATAATCTTTTTGGGTGTTCGATAAAACAGTGGACTAGCAGGTCGCCTTTGTAGTGCCCTTTTGGGTCCGGAAGGCCAAAGCCACGCATTGTGTGCTGCAGGTCTTCGAACTCACAGACCTTCAGTTTTAGTTTCCGAACACCATTGAGGGTTGGGACTTCGATCTGAGAACCCAAAGCGGCATCAATATAGCGGATTGGAACGTTCACTCGAATATTCAGTTCATTTCGTAAAAAGATAGGATGATTCTGGATATGTATAATTACAAACAGATCACCGATGGCATCGGCTGTGACATCCCCATATCCACCAAGCTTGAGGCGTTGGAAATGGAAAGCCCCTTTCGGCACGCGCACCTTCAACTGAACGGTTTCTTTTTCTTTTTTATTGTTACGAATGTACCGGATGGTTCTGTCCACACCGTTGACAACATCTTCAAGAGTTATGAACAAATTATATCGGAGATTTTTACCCTTAGTGGGTTTGCCTGATGGGCTTGTTTGAGGCTGAGGCTCAGCTCGGGGTTGGGGGCGAGGCGTTGGTCGATAGTGAGAGTCATAGTTTTTTTTCAGGTCCGGAGTGATCAGTGTTTCGTAGGCCTCTTTGATTTCAGCGAACCGTTGGGAGGCTTCAGGGTTGTCCGGGTTATGATCAGGGTGATATTTTAAGGCCAATTGCCTATAGGCGGACTTGATGTCTTTCAAGCTCGCTTTCTGGTCTATATTCAAAATCTTATAATAATCTTTTTTAGCCAAAGTGGCTTTATTTTATTCAGTTTTCTTGCGACTTACAATCACTTGTCCGGGTCGAAGCAATTTATCGTGATAACGATAAGGAGCTTTGAACACTTTGGTCACATGGCCTTCCGGATATTCTTCTGAGGCCTCACTGCTCAGTGCCTCTTGAGTGTTGGGATCAAAAGGCTTACCCACACAGTCCACTTCGATAATTCCGTGTTTTTCAAGATTGCTCTTCAAAGATTGGGCTGTCATTTCAACTCCATTGACGAAATCTTTAAAGTTTTCTTCGGTGACGTCAGCTTGAAGCGCGGATTTAAAGACATCCAAAGTATCTAATAAATCACGGGCCAAACGCTCGGCTCCATATTTTAACAGCTGAGACCGTTCTTTGAAGTTTTGACGTTTAATATTCTCCAGCTCAGCTCTTAAATAGAGATGGTCCTTTTCGAGCTGAGCAAATTTATCCTCCAAACTTTGGTCCTCTGCCGGAGCGTCCTCGTTAATAGGGGGATTGCCAAGGCTTTCTGTGGCTGGGTCTTCTATGGATTCTTTGTGAGCTTTGCCAATATCTTCAGCTTTATTTTTTTTATCGTCCGTCATAAATCACCTGTGAATATTTCAAAATATGGGGCTTGTTTGCGCCTTGTCAATGTCATCAGAGGAAATAAGGAGTTCTTCAAAGACTAAATTGCTAAGTAAAAAGCCTTTTTCGGTGAGGTGCACTTCATAGGGGCTTGAGGTCGCCACCCAGCCTCGATTTTGACATCGCGCCAATTTATTTAAAACTAAGCCAGGAGCCCAGTCTCCAAACTTTTGACGCACTGACTGCAAATTCAATCCTCGGGCTAGCCTGAGGTGAGTGTGGCAAAAGTCTGTTAATGATTCATGGACTAATAGGCTCTCACGTTGCTCTTGTGGCAGGCTGGAAATGTCACTTGCTGGCTGCAAATTTTCCATTTGCTGCATGTAAGAAGAGTACGTTCGAGGGTTCCAAAATCGATATCCAAACTGAGGGTCTCTGCGATATGAGTGGGCACTTAAGCCAACGCCCCAATAATTTTGATCTGTCCAGTAAAGATTGTTGTGAGTCGATTCAAACCCTGGCTTAGAAAAGTTTGACAGCTCGTACCGCACAAGACCACTGTTCGCCAGTTTGTGGATCACCAAATCGAACATTTCTACCTGTTCATCATCGGAGCCCCGGCCCTCGTTCATGGGATGTTTGGGGGGGAGTGTGAGGCAGTAGGCACTGACATGAGGTGGTTGAAAGCTGTTGATCTCATCAAGATCCCTTGCCAGTTGCTTGAGGCCCTGCTTGGGAAGAGAGAACAAAAGGTCTAAGCTGAAGTTTTCAAAGTATTGTTTAACAAGATGGATTGTTGAGCGGGTTTGATCCGCCGTATGTTCTCTGTTGCAGGCTTTTAAATAGGGATCATTAAAACTTTGGCAACCAATGCTGACGCGATTGAAGCCCGCCTCTCTTAATCCTTGGCACTTTTCTGAATCAAGAGTTGCGGGGTTAACCTCAATGGTAATTTCAGTATTATCATCAACCGAGAATCCCGTTTGTTTATAGGTATTAATAATACGTCCAAGCTGCTTGGGGCTGAGTAAGCTGGGCGTGCCTCCACCAAAGTAAATGGTGTCCAGGTGGGTCTCTTGATAGAAAGAGCGACGCATCTGAATCTCTTTACAAACCGCTTCAACATAGTCATCGTTGGGGGCTATTTGATCCTTAGCATAGGTGGCAAAGTCGCAATAATGGCAGCGTTGGATACAAAATGGGATATGGACATAAGCACCGAAAAGATTCATAGGGGCAGGAAGTACCACAGCCCTGTTCACAGGGTCTATTAAAATCCCATATAATCCCCATAAACATCCCTTATACTACTGAAATTATTGAACTAATTTGAGACAACTGACTGGACAAAACGCCAAAATCTGAGCCTCTTTGCCCACAAAGACTTTAGCCTCGGTTATAATAAAGTCTAGGGAACGACTGCAGCGAGGACCTTATATATGTCGACACAACTGATAATTGATTCTGATGCTTATTTCCAAACAGTGGTTGATGAGGCGTTCAAAGAAAGGCGTCTTGAAACGCGGCCACAAATCAAAACCTATATCGTTGAAGTTTTAAAACATTACCTGTGCGTCGAAAATCTGTACGATGTTGAAGATACGACCGGAAGGAAAACCCGCAAAACAATGGCTGAAATGTACTTGAGTGCGAATCAGCTGGGCGGAAGAGTCCGCACTGAAAAACTGAAAAAAGTGGGCGATACGTCCCTCTATATCTCAGGCTTTTTTTCCGACTCTTTTCAGAGAAAAATTATTGATGTGGATTATTATGTGGATATGGGAAAAATGGCTTTTGGGTCTTTAGCTCATGATGTAAACGAAGACACATTCGCGAAGCTCTTTAAGGACCTTTCGGAGCAATTTCTGAACCTGGTTGATGTCCTTGCCGTTATTAGCCAAAAAGCGAAAATGACGGATGAAGAAAATATTTTAAGGATGATGGATGTCTATTCACGGACAGGCTCGAACCTTCTTGGCGAGACCTTAGCCGAGAAGGGGTATTTTAATGCCTCAACTAAAAAACAATCAAAACAATAGAACCTAGCTAAGACTTGCATTGGAAGGTGGAGAGCTCTTCTTTAAACCGGGGAAGCTTTTCATTATGGATACCTTTTATTGTAATTTATGTCCTCTAAGGATATCTTAGAGCAATGTTTAATATCGGGTTTACAGAGTTTTTGGTCATAGGGGTTGTTGCTCTTATTGTCATTGGTCCTAAGCAGTTACCGGAAGTGGCCCGTGTTGTGGGTCGTTTGTTGGGCGAGTTAAAACGCGCCACCCAAGATTTAAGTGGTGGTTTGCTTGAGGTGACCAACGAGGTGAAGTCGACGATCCATGAAACCAAAGATGGGATCATGAAAGAGGGACGAAAAGTTGTAGACTCAGTCACTCAATTCGATGACACCCATCACGATCACGATCACGATCACGATCACGATCACGATCAAGAACATGATCATGAACATGACCATGAACTTGCACATGAAAATGAATATGCACTAGGGAATGACTCAAACCCGACCCAGAGCTCGGCGAGCTCAAAAAAAGAACCTGTAGAACAAAAGACACCTGTAAAAAAAGGCGAAAAAAATAGCGATGGCAGAGAATAGTCCACAGGATGATTACACTTTAGTAGAGCATCTCACTGAGCTGCGTGATCGTTTGATCCGATCGATCATTGCGGTCACGGTGTTGTCTGTTATTGCTTGGAATTATAAAGAGTTTTTCTTCGATATCGTACGCGCCCCCATCGAACCTTATCTTGATGGCGATGGTTTAAAGTTTTTGGCTCCAGCTGAAAAATTTATGGGGTATTTGAAGGTTGCAATCTTATCGGGTGTGATTATGGCAACCCCTATTTGGGTTTATCAATTTTGGAAATTTGTATCTCCAGGACTTTACCAAAAAGAAAAAAAGTTTGGGCTGTATTTTATTTTTTTTGGGTCCACCTTGTTTCTCACCGGCGTCACTTTTGTGTACATGGTGGTTTATCCGTTGGCCTACAAATTTTTATTTAGTGTTGGTGACCCTTCAGACAAACCAATGATAACCATTAATGAGTATATTTCTTTTTTCACAACCACAACTTTGATTTTTGGCCTCGCATTTGAATTGCCATTGGTGCTCACAATTTTAGGTATTATGGGTATTGTTAACGCAACTTTGCTTAGACTTTTGCGTCGCTACGCTCTTATTGTGATTTGTATTGCCTCAGCGATTATTACCCCACCTGATGTTATGAGCATGTTTCTTTTGGTATTACCCCTTTATGGACTTTATGAGCTTTCAATCATTCTTGTGGATATGTTTGGCCATAAACCTGAAGAGATGTAATGGCTAGTAACTTTAACCTCGATGAAGTTGATTTTACCAACGCCAAGTACACAGCAATTATCAGTGACCTACACTTGTGCGAAGCTGAACCAATGCACTCTCGGTATCCGCTGTGGAAAAAATATAAAACTCGCGAATTTTTCTTCGATGATCAGTTCAGAAGTTTTTTAGAGCACATTAACGAACAAGCCGGTGAAGAAAAAATCGAACTCATTTTGAATGGTGATATCTTCGATTTTGATAGTGTTACTTTCTTGCCGAAGCATCCCTCTTATAAAATATCATGGCTAGAAAAAAAGCGAGGTCTTGAGCCAGAGCAAGAAAAGTCGGTTGATAAAATTAGAGTTATTCTTTCAGACCATGCCGAATGGTGTGAGGCTTTGCATTGGTTTATTGAGCAGGGGCATCGTGTTGTATTCATCATTGGTAATCACGATTTGGAGCTTCATTGGAAAGCGGTTCAGGTTGAAATATTGAATATTCTTGATCTGACTCCTGAAGAAAGAACTCGAGTTCGATTTGTGGAATGGTTTTACGTGAGTAATCAGGACACACTTATCGAACATGGCAATCAATACGATCCCTACTGTTTGTGCGAAGACCCCATTAATCCATTTATTATTGATTACAACCGTGTTCAGGTGAGACTTCCGTTTGGTGATTGGGCCTGTCGTTATCTCGTCAATGGGATGGGGTATTTCAATCCTCATATTGAAGCCAATTATGTGATGTCACTGGGTGAGTACGTTACTTATTTTTTTAAATACATGGTGCGAGCTCAACCATTAATTATTTGGACTTGGTTTTGGAGCAGTGTCGCCATTTTATGGAGAACGATTTATTCAAACTTGCAACATCCTTTGTCTGATCCGTTAACAGTTGAAGAGCGAGTTGAAAAAATAGCCAAGCGATCAAATGCCACTCCCAGAATGGTGCGTGAGCTAAGAGCTCAGTTCGTCAAGCCTGCCGGCTCTAATCCGTTGAAAATAATGAAAGAGCTGTGGCTTGATCGGGCCTTTTTGGTTTTAGTCTCCTTGTTTTTACTTTTGCAGATTTTTATTCTTATTAAACAGATCTATGCCCTGTCATTTTTCTGGATGTTTATTCCGATTCTTATATTGCTGCCACCTTTCGTGCTCTACGCTCGAGGTGTTGAATCTTACATAAGCTATTACAAACAACCCAATGAACAGATTCTCACCACTTCGGGGCTGATCACTGGTGTGGGGCGAGTCATTTATGGTCACACCCATGATGTGCGACACGAGCTCATTGGGGGCGTCGAGCACTTGAATTCTGGCACTTGGTCACCAGCGTTTAGCGATGTCGAATGCACGATTGCGCAGGACAGCAAAACCTTCATATGGATTCAACCTGGTGAAAAACAACGCACTGCTAAGGTCTTCAAGGTTGAAGATGGGAAGGTGAAAGAGTTTTTCTCAGGAAAAAAATGATCCAAACGCACCGCACAAACTCCCATTTTTCAGGGGTTTCCCAGCACATGCTTAATTGCTGTACGACACCAGAACGAAATAATTTTGTCTTCAGATCGAAATATGCGTTAGATTAGCCTGGTAAATTTAAGAACCGCCTGACCATTCGGAGGTAATCATGGCAAATGTTTTGGTTGTTACCAGTAAAGTTAAAAAGTTCATCAAAGAAAGTTCTGGGTGTAACACGTCTGCTGAAACGGTTGATGTATTGAGCAAAGCGGTCGAGCAACTTTGTAAAAAAGG
>CAXRIX010000144.1:0-28765 GCA_964230555.1 Bdellovibrionales bacterium | reverse complement strand
CTCTTCCTCTTTGGCCCTGTTTGTGTTTGAAGAAAAAGAACTAGAAGATTGGAAATTCAATGGCGGTGGTCGCGTTGAGGCCTCTCAGTTGCAAACCGACGCCGACGGATTTGCCATCGGCACGCAAGAAAAAGATTTTCTGGTTGGCAGTTTAGCGGTCGGTGCCCTTTACAAACTGACCGACACGACCTCTTCGGCTTTGAATGTCTCTTACAATGAAAGAGCGCCGACCTATCAAGAACTTTTTGCCAATGGACCACATTTAGCGGTGGGTGTTTTTGAGCAAGGTGATCCGAACATGGAGAAGGAAACATCTCTGGCTGTAGAATGGACCATCAAACGCAAAACTCCTCTGTTTTTTGTCGCCTTTACGGCCTTCAATCAAGAGTTTTCCAATTATATCAGTTTAAATCCGACAGGAACTTTGGCGGACACCGATGGGACTCCCGGTCCCAGCAGTGATGATTTTGAGATTTTTAACTATCAAAGGCAAGCGGCCCGTATTAATGGTGTTGAGTTTGAAGCCTCGCATGTCATTCACGGGTTCTACAGTTTTCGTTTCACTACCGATTATTTATATGGTCAAAACACTGAAACCAATCAACCGTTGCCACGGATCTCACCTTTACGAATGGGACTGGAGTTGGCTTACGACAACCGCACCTTTGCCGCCTCCGCAATTTGGAGAAATGTGTTCAAACAGACTCGCACAGCGCCGCAAGAAACGGCCACCGAAGGCTACAACACTTTGGACCTCAATTTTGACTACAGCCTGAACTTAGGGTCCTCTTCGCTTTTTAAATTGTACGCCCAGGTTAACAATATTGCCGATGCCAAAGCCCGAAATCATGTGTCGATTATCAAGGATCGTCTTCTACTTCCCGGTAGGAACTTCGTGGTTGGAGCGCGCTACATTTTTTAATTGGTAAAGATTACCTGCTAAAAACCTAAGCGATAATCGTCATCTCCTTGCAAACCAGGGGAGGTGACGACGCTAGTGTAAAACCTCCCTCTTTCAAAAATCCCCTTTTTGCAAAAAATTAACGATCCACCAGAAGAGCTGGTCGCGTTTGGTCCTATCAGTATACTTTGCGGCCACAACCGAAAAGGGAGTCAATCAATGAAAATGTTAATCGCTTCACTCGTAGTCTTTTGTGCCTCAACGGCTTTTGCCTTTGGTGGAGAAGTTATCCCATCCGCATTTGCCCATTGGGACAGTCAATCACAGTATGAAAATGCCATCGACGCTGTTGCTGATTTTGCAGCCGCTGACGCTTGCATGAGCAATATCACAGTCGAAAAGTCCGGTGAAAAACTTTTAGTGACCGACGTTGAGACCGGTAAACAGATGCTCGTTAATGTTTACGTTCACCTGTTTCAAATCGACAAAGGCTGGCAAGTGAAAAAAGTCGCTGGTCAAACCAGTTGCAACTAATTTCAATTTAAAAAGTGAATTTGGGTCCAGACGTGATCCAATCTAGAATCTCCTTGATTCTTGTAGTTAGACCTTTAAAAATTTTGCTTTAACGAAATTTTATCCCTGACTTGAACAGTCAGGGTTTTTATTTTCTTAAAAAACCATCCAGGATTTTGACTAAAGATTGCATGCACGATTGCAAATTACTATTGAAATCCTGACTGGCGTTGGCACCTGCTGAATCGGTGATACCACGAAATTCAAAGTAGGGGCGTGAGTTGAATTTAGCAGCCCGTATGGCTCCCGCTGACTCCCAGGCCACGGCAATGGCCTTTGTCATCTGATGCAGTTGTTGAGCTCGGTCCGAATCAATTATGTCCTCATCACCGCTGGCCAGGGTTCCTTCAATTAAAAGTGGGTGAGGGGATCCAAGGGTCCATTGTTTGTTTTGGGTGAAATACTCAGGCGGAAGCGCATTGGGGATAAAGCGTTCTTTGTAGTCATGTTCGATAATATTTTGTACAGACAGAACGCTGCCAATTGGAGCGTCTTTGGTCAAGCCGCCAGCGGCTCCAATGACAATGACATTCTCGATGCCAGGAAATCGACTGAGCCAATATTGAGTTTGTAAAGCCATTTGAGCTTTACCGTGCCCACCCACACAAAGTGCGGCTTTCCACTGGGGTATTTCAATATGCCAGCGTCCCTGGGAAGGCGTGCGCTGTTTGTCGAGGCCCAATTCGACCACAGCCTCTTCTGCCAAGGCCCATTCCTTCTTTAAAGGACATAGAATTAAATTTGTCGGGCTCATGAAAACCTCAAAAAGTCTGCTTGATGTCTCACCTGTATAGCTTAAAATTATGAATATGCAAACTGGGGTGGTATGGGCGATAAGCCCACGATTTGACGGTGTTTTCCTTTTGGCCTCTTTGCTTTTACCTTTTTTCTTCTATGGTCTTTATCAGACGATGACGCCTTGGGTTCATAATCACCTGCCGCTTCAGCCCGAACTGTTTTTCTTTGTCCTCTTCACCGGGCTGTTCGATGCCCCCCATATTTTTCAAACATTTTTCAGGACCCACGGCGATGCCAAGGTTTATCGGAGGAATGCCTGGTTTTTTAATTTAAGCTTGGTGTTAGCTCTGGTTGTGACATTCTGTTTTTACTCACTGGGTGAGCGTGAGATATTTATTGCCTTTCTTGGTTTTTTTGGAGGCTGGCACATAGTCAGGCAGAACATTGGTTTCCTTAGGGTTTATCAATCAAAAGAGGATAGAAACCTCCAGAACTTTCATCTTAGTGAAAGGCGATTTGTTTATTTCACTTGGATTTATTTTCTTTTTCGCGAAGTCAACAGCCGTTCCGAGTGGTTGCCCTCGACTTGGAAAGACTTAAGTTTATTTGCCACTCTCAACACTCTGACCACCTGGGTTTGGCTGGGCCTTTTTCTTTTGCTTTTATTGCGCCAGGTGCGCAAACCTTCAAGTCCTAGAGAATGGCCCAAAACTGTCTTCCTGTATGGTCAATCGTTAAGCTTTTTTATTCTTGCCCACCTGCAAACGCCATTTTTAATAATGGTGGCGTTGGCGACGATCACTCATGCTTGGCAGTATCACGGTTGGATCAATCACTATTATAAGAAGCGAGAGTTGGGCACACGCTGGGTTCATCTCGGGTTTTATGGCACCTGGTTGCTTGGACTCCTGCTTTTATTAGACGGATTGGGTTTTCAGGCGGAGGCTTTCGACCTCCAAATATTGTCTTTGGCGGCCATCTACAACGGATTTGTGTTATGGCATTATTTTATCGATGGCTTTATTTGGCGTTTTAGAAGCCAGCCAGAGCTAAAACAACTGCTTTAGAAGATTTTCTGCCTCAATTTGAAACGTTCAAAATACTGTCACGTTGTGGGTCTATTCTAATATCACAGGCGACATCCAAATGAAGGGGGATGAAATGAAACAAGTAAAAGCGGCTTTGATAGCTTTAACAATAGTACTACTGGCTGGACCCACCTTAGCAGCTGAATTTGATACTTCGGACTACGACAGCGGCGTCAGCAATTACTTGATGGAGATTCATGAAAGGTTGATGCATTCGCCGATTTCACAACAACAGTTTCAGAAGCTCTATGATCATTTGGCAAAAAATCCCAAAGCCGAAAATTTGGCGAGGGTCACCATGGCGATGGTGAATCAGGCTCAGAAAGAGGGCAAAGGATTAACCGACCAGGCTTTTGTGGTCTTTGTTCACCGAGTGGTTTTGGGGCAGTTCTCTTTGCGTCGTAATTACAGTCGCGAGATGGTGGCAGAAGATCTGGCAAACCTTGAGTCTGGGAAGGTTAAACAGTCCGACATCCTTAAACAACGTTTGGCTTCTGATATGGGGCAAGATCGCATGGGTGAAATTATGACCGGTGAAGTGATCCAGCAAGAAAGGTTCAAGAACTTCAAACTGTCTGCCAACAAGTGATTTATGTTAACGCTCATGTTTGTTTTTTGGTGTCGAAAAACCATTAAGTCTTATCAGATACAACGACTGTCAGGGCTCAGTGAGCAAGACAGTCTGTCTTGATTTGAACAAACACATCCCTTATTTTCTACATTTTCCAAATAATAATCTTTTCAGACCTCAAAAAAAAACCGCTAATTGATTGGGCGGTTTTTTAATTTTAATGAGTTTTGTCTCACTTTCACTTCTAATCATACAATTTCTTATAGTGCAAATAGAAGGGACTTATTTGCTAACAGCTCCAGTCTGTTGGAAAGTCTTTGTCATCCAGGGGGGGGAGCTATGAAATCCATTTTATTCTTTTTAACTCTTTTATTGATATCGACATCGGTTTACGGAGACAGTGGGAGTGACCCATCGACGAGCTTCCTTCCTGCCGAGTTACAAACTCTGTCACCATTTAGTGAGTCTGTGCAAAAGCAAGTTCTCTCCGATGTGCTTGCAATTATGGGGGTTTCAATCGATGAGGGAATTGCGCTCCCAGACATTCGAATTTCAGAATCCGTTTCCTTGCAGGAGACTGAAATCGTCGAAGCCGCTGAGTCTCAAGGTATGCCAGGGTGGGCTTTTGAAAAAGGCATCAACATGTACTTATTTGATCTCAACGTGATCATCTTGGGGGCCGATATGAAACTCCATAACTTGGCCCATGAATACGCGCACTACGTTCAGTATCAGTACAAAAACATAGGACAAGAGGAATTTTCATTTGATTATCTGGAATTTGAGGCCGTTGAGGTCCAACGCCATTTTAAATTCCAGAATTAGAGAAAGGACAGGATGCCGAGCTCGTTGAACAATGATGTCTCTACAGTGTTCAGTGGAAGCTCGACACCCGGTATTGAGGTGATTGGGGTGACCCCGAGAACGAGGGTCAGGCGTGTTTTTTTGACTTTTCCTGAATTTTCGTAAAAAGATAGGTAAAAGCTCCGGTGGATAGTCCCAAGCTCGCTAACCGATAAATCCGTTTACGACCGATCAAATACAGGCCCAAAGCGCCCAGTCCCATGGACTTTTTCGGGTTGGCTTTAATCCATGCTTTGACGTTGTCGAAATCCAAGGCATCCTCTGAGTCAGGGGCATGACTTTCTGCGGTGGCATTGAATTTCTTAATGGCTTCTTCGCGATCAAAGTTCGTCTGATCAGCAATCGACGCTTGTAGCCGTCCATTGCTGGGTGAATTCACTTTCTCGCTTGTCGGTTTGTTAGTGGATGCTTGGTTGTCTTGCATTGTGTATCCTCCAGGCATTCAATCTAAGCGAAAGGAAATAATAAAACCTTTCTCTTACGTTTAAAATTTATGTAGAGACGTGCAAATCTGCCAAAACTGAATAGAGAGGCGAACAGCACCGTCTCTTATTGACAAAACCAATATTGACTTAGGTTTCCGACCAAACCGCCAATTCGTAACCGTTGGGGTCTAGAAATTGAAACCGACGTCCGCCAGGAAACTTAAAGGTTTCTTTGCTGATTTTTCCTCCGCTGGCGATGACGCTTTGACGGGTTCTTTCTAAGTCTTCAGAGTAGAGAACAATCAGCGGCCCACCTTTTTCAATATCCTCAGACAAGCAAAACCCACCGGCCTCAACTCCTGTGCCGTCGTTAAAGCCCGCATAGCTTTCAGAATAGTCAGTGAAGGTCCACCCGAAAACGCTCTTGTAAAAAGTTTTACTGATTTCAAAATCTCGAACTTTGAATTCGACATAATTAATACTGTGATGAATTGGTTTCATTGGGGCCCCTACTTTTAAAGTTTTTTGCAGTGGTATCTATCTCGGTGAGAATTTGCCAGCTATTGAAAATCGTCAAGATTTTTCAAATAACCTTTCGAAATTCGTCAGGGTGTTTCCTGCCAAGTGCCCGAATGGTTGGTGACGCAATCATTTTCAGCGGACGTTACATTGTATTCTGTGTTGTAGTAGGTGATTACGCCGGCTGACATTTGACAGGTGCCAATTTCATTGGCGTCGACACAGGAAATATCTCCATCAAGAAGAATTGAAACAAAGCCATAACCATTGGCTCCAATCGAGTTTACGTAGACAGGATAAAAAGTCTGGGAACAATAATCGCTGGCATTTTCGTTGGAGACTGTCGAACTAAGGGTCAGGCAAAGCGCATCGACGACATTTTTTGTAATGTTGCAGACCCCAGGTGAAGTGCCAGTATTGGAAGAGTTCGAATCGTTGTCATCTCCACAAGCAGTTAAAACAAAAAGGAGTCCGACTCCTAACATCAGTTTTGTTTTCAATCCCATGCAAGTTCCTTGTGAAGAGTGTTTGAATTAAACTTTAACAAGACGGTTTCGGACGGTCACATGTTTTCTAAAAAATCGAAAGGTTTAGGTAACATAAGTTTTGGATTCAAATGGGTGAGTCGAAATCGTCCTTATGAGTGCTTCGTGTTGTCGGTTTTGAAGAGTTATAGAAACACCTGTTTTGTTAATAAGGACTAAAGTGGATCCGTTCGCAGCCAGCCCGTGATACTCCAGCGCTCAGCTCGGCACGGCCGGACTTCGTGTTCTATAGAACTATCGAAAAGAATCAAGCGTCCCGCCTGTGGTTGCACAGTCGAGGTTTTTCCGTCAGGATGATAGAGGATCAACTCACCGCCATCGTCGTCTTTTATGGTGGAAAGATACAGAACGCAGCTTAAAACTCGGGCGGGCATTAAGCGGTGCCGATCACGGTGCTTTTTATAGTGGTCGCCGATGTCATATTTGGCAAAGTGACATTCAAAGCGTTTGACCGGTAAAAACAATTCACGACGGGAAATTTGCAAAAGTTGCGTGTAAATTTGCAAAAGAACATCGCCAGTGGCTGTCGAGAAATCATCAATCCAATGAATCTCATCGGAGCGAATGTTTTCTCTTACTTTTTTAAAAACTCCTTTTCCAATTCCAGCTTTCTTTAAACGACCGGCCTCTTCAAGTTGTAGGCCCCACGTTTTCAAGGCCTCGACCTCAGAGTTTGGTAAGAAGTGGGGTGTGGTCCAAAACTGGTTTTGCCCCATCGCGGCTATTATCTCATCGAGATGAGGAGACCAAAATGAATGAGGGCTACGGTTGTTCAGTGTTCGTCACCTTTCGTGGGAATCTGGATTATTGGCGCCAACAAAAAGCGCGTTGTCTTTTATTTGTGATATTAAGGGCTCGAAGGTCAACTAAAACATAATTTTGAAAGGATTGAAGGCCTCTTTTCGTCGAATTTAGGCTAGAGAATTTCATGAACAGATCTGAAGAGACTGCTCTAAAAGAGGCAGATTATGGTGATCATGGAACTATCGTTCTATTTCGTGGCCCATAATTCAAAGGACGTAAGTTTTCTGGGGTTAGTCGCTTTCAACGCTTTGCGACTGGTCTCACTGTTTCTACAGGTCGTCAAGATCGCAAAAACAAGGCTTGAGACAGAGCGCCCAAGCCTTACTTGTCAATCGTCATCATCGTCAGACTGATGGGGCATTCTGAAATTACTGCCACGATTGGCATCGACACGAAACCGAAGTCCGGTAACAGGATTGATCCCGTAAACCTCGATCGGTTGGTTACTCAATCGTCTTAGATCTTTCTGTGAAAGATTAGCGCGAACGAAAAATCCGTGGTTTCCACCAGTCTGGCATTGCGCCTCGGGGTTGTAGCGGTCTTGATTGGCCGTGGTCTCAGCAATCAACTCAGTATTGGTTCGAGTTCCGCCTGCGTAGATTTCGATCTTAAGAGGCTGCAATGATCTTTTTTGGCAAGCCCATCCTTTGAATTCAAGCTTTCCACCTCTAGTTTTGACTTTGTCGACATAACCAATGATGCCATCATACAAGCTGTGGTTTCTGATTTGTGCGGGCTCCAGAATTGCGAGTTGACGAATCAGTCCCTCTTGCCCCTGGCTTTCCATAAGATCAAGCCATTGGGTCAAATCCGCACTGGGCGGTTCTTGACCGGTGAAGCCTCGATACAAAGACTCGACTTTTTCGGTCGGGCTTGGATTTTTTTTACTGAATCCTGTATGTTTTGCCATTTCGACGACCATGTCGACAAAACCTTGTTCTTGATACAGTCGAAGCCACTTGACCATTCCACCTTGGCTGGGTTGGCGACCAATCAGGGTCTCGAAAATTGATTTTATAAATTTCTCGGAACTTTGACAAAGGTCAACAGTGCCTTCTGAGCGCTGCCAAAGTAAGTAGCGCCCGGTTGGCAGTTTTGGAACATAGTTTTTTAATTCATTGCATGTTTTTGCATTAATCTTTGTTCCAAGATAATTGATGTTTTTAGCCAGAGTTATGGCTAAGGCTTTCCCACCATTTTCGCCGAACTCATTGTTATCGATTCGATCAATTGTCGTATTGATGGAGTTGGCAATCTCCTGAGCTGTGAGAGGTGCCGGTTCGTCGCTGGCTTCGTCATAGATGTTCTGAGCCATATTGGTGTAGAGAACAAGAGTGGTACCAGCGGCGACTAGAATCGAGATTTTTTTTAGTAAACTTAAGTTGTACATCGATGCTCCTCTTTTACTGATCTAGCAACTGGTTAGCGGCTTCGTCTAATTTCTGGCGTCTTTCTTGTCTTACTGGATCATCACGCAACTCTTGAAAAACCAGAGACGCACGGGCGGGTGTTAATCCGTAGTCGCTTTCCAGTCGACTTTCGATTCGTTCACGGCCGCTTTCGGGGTCTTCATACATGTGTAGGAAGGCTTCAAATTCTGTGTACTGATTGACGTAGTGCCTATCAGGTTCGGTGGCCTCAGCTCCATATTCGGTGTCTCTAATTTCAAAATAGTCTTTGGCGACAATATGAGACTTAGCGATAGCTTGACCTTCACTTAGAACTTTCGAAACACTTGCGCCGGATTGAACCTGCTGCTGCACAATATTGGCAATCGCTCTTTCTCCGGAATGAGAAAATTCATGGCGTAGCACGGAGTTTTGAACGGCATTGTTAGGGTCTAAAAAGGGAATGTTCATCTCTGACCCGGCTATCGGCCCAGACACTGTGACCATGGTTTGACCACTATCCAATATGGTGGGGTGCGATGAGCGAATGACGATCAAGCCACCCGGATAGTTTCCACTTGATGAAGCATAACCGCGGGCCGACTCCATATCTTGATTTGAAATTGAAGTCGTTAATGAATCATAGGCTTCATCATCGATAGGTAGAAGAGTGATCGATTCTTGCTGACCGAGGCGTTGGGTGGCGGTTAGATTTTCATCCGAGCGAATAGGCGCTTGACCAGGATAGTAAAAACCAACCTCACCGTTGATGACCATGGCATCAATCCGTTCCTCAATCAGTCTTTGCCTGATGCTTTGGGTTGTGACCTGTTCACCATACTTGCGAGCGGCGGCCATTGGCCCTGCCGGAATATTTCTTTCACTATTTGGAACTTGGCGAGTGTCATAACCCGATTGAACTTGGGCGGCGTAATTGGCATTGACAACCGCACGTCGAGCCGAGATCGAAGTGGGATCTCCCTTCTGAGCGCTCTCTGAGCACATCGCACAGGCTTGTGCCGCAGCTTGCGCTGCTGCCATGGCATTGTGATGCACGTCCATATCGCCGACATCTCCAAACTCTCCGGCATCATACTCTCGATAGGGAGCCCAGGGATCAACAGCCTTCACTCGCATCAGTTCTTCGGCCCGCAGTTCCGCAGCTTCGGCTCGTCGGCGAGCCGCTTCAGCTCGACGCTCTCTGGAATCATCGCTTCTTTGCCGGGCTTCAAACTGAGCCGCCGCACGGTCCATTTGCTCTCTTTGGTCATCGTGGGGATTTCTTGTCGGGGCTGTAACGGGTTCCGACACTCCATAATACTCACCAGTCTTAGTGCCCTGGTAGGTGCCACCAGAATTGTGCCAGTCAGCCGCTTCTTGAACGGGATCTCGAACCGTGGTTTCGATGGGTTCCCACCCGGCATATGTTGAATATGAAAAAAGGCTTATTAAAATTAAGGTAAAAACTGTATGATGGATCATCACCCCTCCCCAAAAGACCTTGCTTTGATTTTATGAGGAAGCCAATTCCCTGGGAAGCGAACTCTACGTTTGTCTCAAAGTGAGTTTTGAAGTCAAAAATAACCCTGTTCTTTCAACGTGAGTGTCCGCAAATCACTTAAAAACGATTGATTTTGAGAGGCGAGAGTGGCACCAATAGCAAAAAGACCCAGTGTCTTTTATAGGCGCCTTTGTGGGATTTTTTTCTTTGAAAACAATAGTGACACGATCCTGTTAGACCGTTACCGAGCGTTGGTGCGATGGCACTGCAAGGTGTTGTCGATGATGGTGCCATCTTCCAAAGTGCCTCGAATTTCGATCAACCCAGGAAGGCTGGTTTGCTGCTGTAAAAATAAATCGTGTTGGCTGTTGTAGAGAATTCCCAGGTCTTGATCTTCACTCAGGGGGAGAGCCAAGGTTTGAACTCTTTCTGCGGCTGAACTTTGTTGCCTTCCAAGGACAAGCACACCGTAGGATTGGCTCGCCTGCAAGTCGGTCAATGAGCTAACCGCAACCACCTCGTTAATCGGCGACTTATTCATGGATTGAAAACCTTTAAGTAACACGCCTCCGTTGTTTGACGACAGAGTCACAGTCCCAAGGGCGCCAAGACTGACAATTGGTTCGGTAACAAATTGTCCCTGAGCAAAGAGGGTGTATTTATTAGCGTTAATCTTCAGCGACAAACCTTGATCCCAATCGTTTTGTGCAAAAGATCGGTTGGCCGATTGGCCTGACATAGTGGATTGAATATCACCTGATGTGATGTTGATGTTCACATTCTCAGAAACACCATTGCTAACACCGACAGCAAGTGTTGAAGTCGTTTGTAAGAGTGAATGGTTCAAACGAAAGTAGCCGTCGGTGATCGGTGTGGATGAGTGGTCGATTTGTAATTGGTCGCGATCGCGAGACGCTGGGCCTGTTGTGGTCGCTATATACGATGTCGGAGAAGCCATGGCCTCCAACTGGGCGCCCCACAACAGCACTCCTGAGTGATTGGACCCCGGGTAACGCCCGCTATTCAGACTTGGATTGTAAAGCTCGAGTTTTATCCGCGACAGCACGGGGCCTGAAACTGTTCCTGAGTTGGCGGTCACACTCAAACGCACCCACCCATTGGCATGGGTGGTGGCCTGACAGTCGGTGATATCAGCGCGTCCATTCACAGAAATAGCGCCACTAGAAAAATCATAGCTGCAGCGATAGTCATTGCCCTGTAAATTGTAAAAACGCACCGAGAATCCACGACCGGCCTGAATTTCCTTAATAAACACTGACAAAACATAATTGGTTGAAGGTGTCAGAGTGGTATTTTGTTCGACGTAATGATAGTCGGTGAATGTGCCTTCATTTAAAACATAAGCGCGTCCCAGATTTTCAGGATCATTTTCACTGGTGTGTTGAGCAATATTCGCTCGTACCAAATTCCAGGAGGCATCTAAAAAGTTCTGTGAATGCAAGAGGACATTGGTTGAAGCGGGCTCCAGTAAAAGACCTTGATGACCATTGGGGCCTATCACATTTTGGCGGGCGGTGTTGGCGGGATAATCGGTGAGCACCCCGCTGCTATTCCAGGCTTTGGCAGATGTGGAACGAACCAAACTCAGTCCAGCGACCGGTCCTGGGCTTTGTAAATCAGCAACATATTGTGGTCTTGAAATTCTTTGCGCCGGTTTAGTTAAAACAAAATCCAAACCATTTTCAGGAGCGGCATCAACGGAGCGGCAATAGTATAAAACATCATCCAAATGACCATCATTGGACGAAACAATGGAATCAAAATTGATGTTGGGTTGATAACTAACCGATTGAGAAACGTCGGACACATAATCAATTGGAATGGCTAATTTGCCTTCGTGGCCACTACCATTTCCGTAGAGAGTTCCTCGCTGATTTTGGGGTCGGTCTTCAAATTTCGCAGCATCACTGCAATTCTGAAAGGAAAAAACCAGTAAAATTCCAACGCAAAAATAGATAAAATGATTTTTAATCCCTGACCCCTGAAGCAAGTGCCCCTCCCTATTTAATAATATTATCACATTCTTTTTTGGATTTTCACCTTATGTTTTTGGCGAGAAAGACGATAAACAGACATGGCGACGATCGATGAAACTCTCAGTCATGTGGAGAACTGTATCCAGATGGGACATTTCTCGAAAGCTAAAAAGCTCCTCAATTCTATTGCCTTGCCGACAATCCCTCGTTCTGAATTATTGCGAGCTTCGAACTTGTCGCGCCGCTGCGGATTGATCCAAAAATCACTAAAAATTTTAGGGCCTCTCATATTGAAACAAATCCACCGTGATCAACCGGCCACGGCCAGTGAAAAAGCCGACTACGCTTTTTCACTGAATAAAATTGGTCTTTACAGTGAAGCGCAGAACCTACTGACTCCGCTTTGTGCAAGTCACCACGCAGAAGCCCTGTTTTTTCGAAGTTTAACGGCGTTCACACGATGGGACTATCAGTCCGCTTATGGGGATCTGCAAAAGTTCGTAGGCTCGCCACAGGTCCCAGAGTATCGAAAAATGGTGGGGCTTTCGAATTTGGTTTCAGCCTGTATATTTCTTAAAAACTGGCAACAAGCGCAACTCTATCTTGATGAAGTGACTCGCTATGCTGAGGGCTCGGACCGTTTGCTTTTAAAGAATCTATGTGTCGAACAACAGGCGGAGATTTACATAAACACGGAACAGTATCAGAAAGCCGAAAGGCTGCTTGACGAAGCTGCCTTGTTGGCAAAGGATAGTGGGGCTCTGTTAAATTTCTGGATCGACAAGTGGGCGGCTGTTTTACTGGCAAAGCAAACAAAAGGAGAGGCGGGGAGAGCGGCCTTGTTAGGCGTTTTTCAGCGAGCCCAACAGGCTGGGCACTGGGAGATCTGCCGAGATATTGATTTTCAATCAGTGGCCGTATACTTCGACCAGGCCCTGTATAACAAAGTCTTTTTTGGTACTCCTTTTCAATCATTTAAAGATCGTTTACAGGAACTATCAGAATACCAATGTCCTGAGATCTATTCTTTTATTCTAGGGCAGCAGCAAGAAAGTTCTTTCCTGATTGATCTTGTTCAGTTTGCAATGCGTTTTAAAAACAAAGAGTGCAATATCAAGTTAACGGAGACTGACTGGAGAGTCTTAGCCTCATTAGCGTCGGATTTCTATAGACCTATTAAAGTGGGTGAGCTTTTTGGACACATTATTAAAGATGAGTACTACGATCCGTTCACTTCACCAAACCGTATTCATCAAGCGATCTACCGACTCAACCAAAAACTTGAAGACGCTAACATACCCATGAAAATTCAAGGTGGGTTGTTTGGCTATTATTTGCAATCGGATCAGTCGATTCAAATCAAAGTGTCTCACGAAGTGAAAGGCCTTGATCAGAGTCTACAGAAGTTACTTTATCTAAAAGACCATCTTCAGGGGTCCGAAAGTTTTAAGGCCAAACAAGCCAGTCAACTCTTGGAGATGTCGGAACGATCGGCTCACCGGTGGTTGCGTCAGATGGTCGAAAGTCAGCATTTAATAAAAACGGGACAAGGTAAGAACACGCGTTACCTTATCAATCTTTCTCAGTTAGCCAGTTAAATGGCTCCCGTAAAATTATCAACACGGAGACTCTCCCTTTTTCTGTTTCAAATTGACATCGCCAACCCAGGCCTGTTCCGTCGCACTGAGGTAACCTAATAGAATAACAAGCCATTTTTCTCGCCAAAATTGTAAGTTAAAAACTTTCCCCCGGGCCCGCAGACTTAAAACTGAAGGAAATGGGAGGTAGGAAATGATTTTAATTTTTTCAATGGTTTTAGTTTTATTAGTTGGTTGTGGTGATCTGCAAGGGATCAATAGGGATCACAATCAGTCATCAACAAGGGTTATGAGTGCGGCGAGCCCTCAGGCCAAAGCATTTCCAGGAGCATTGGGTTTTGGAGCGAACGCCACTGGCGGACGCGGCGGAAAGGTGATTCACGTCACCAATACCAACGATTCGGGTCCTGGTAGTTTAAGAGCGGCGATCGAAACGGATGGTCCTCGGATTATCGTTTTCGATGTGGGTGGGCTTATCAGTTTGCGCACTCCACTGAGCCTTGAAAAAGGTGATGTGACAATCGCTGGTCAAACAGCTCCAGGAAATGGAATTGCCTTGCGTGGTTCTCGTTTAAGAGTTGAAGCCAGCAACGTCATCATCCGGGGAGTGAGATTTCGACCTGGTGATCAAAACTTCGGTGATACTGATTATCAAAACAGAGACGGAATCTCTGTCGGTAAAGGAACTCGACTGATAGAAAATGTTATCATTGATAGCAATAGTATGTCTTGGTCGGTTGATGAATTGGCTTCAGTGTGGGGAAATGTTCGCAACCTCACCTATTCAAACAATCTCATTGCCGAGGCCTTAAACAATAGCAAGCACCCGAAAGGGGCGCATTCGATGGCCATGGTGATTGGTGCGAAAGAAGGGGATCCTGGTCCTCAAAGAATCACCCTGGCGCGTAACCTTTATGCCAATGCACGGTTCCGTTGCCCGTTGGTCAAAGAAACCCAGGCTTTTGAAATGATTAACAACTACTGTTACGGCTTTTTTCATAACGTTGAAACGGGTTCCAATTTGCAGGCGCATTTTATAAAAAACTTTCTGCATTTGACAAAAAATGCCAGAGATCGGCAGCCCATGCAGTTAAGTGGCGGCAGTAACAGCTATTATCTTAAGGGCAATTTAGATACGATCTATCGAACTTCAAATTCACAGCCAGAGACCGACATTATGGGTGGCAGCTCCAGCAGTGTTCGATCGGCGCCTTTATTTAGTACCTCGGGAACTCCTGAGATCGCAGTGTCGCAGTTGCAAGCTCATGTTTTTGCCAATGCCGGAGCCCGCTGGCCGGAGCGCGACAATACCGACAAAAGAATCATCAACGATGTGAAGAACGACGTGGCTCGTTTCATTGATTCACCTTCAGACGTCGGAGGTTATGATTCATACCCACAGGGAACAGCAGAGAAAGATTCCGATCGTGACGGTATGCCTGACTCGTTTGAGGTGGCTTATGGAACCGACCCCAATAAGTACGATGCCGCCGGTGATCGTGATGGCAACGGTTACAGTAATATCGAAGAGTACATCAACTCTTTAATTGATAAGGACTCTGTTCAATTTCCAGTCGCTAGTGAACCAGATCGTCCATCCAATGACGAGTCTGATTCGAACGACAGTCAAGACCTTGTCGAGTTCCTGGTCGAAGCTGAGACTCTCGATATTATCTCAGGTTTTGAAGTACGGTCCAACGGAGCCGCCTCGGCAGGAAAATGGCTACAAGCCAAAGGCTCGGCCGAAGCGGAATTGGTTTTCGATGGTCCAGATGGAGTTTACAATGTCGAGCTCTTTTACTTTGATGAAACCGATGGAAAAAGCCAGATGGCCGTCTTTCTTAATGACCAGAAAGTGGATCAGTGGGTGTGGGATCAAGACTTTGGAACATCCATAGCAAGCAGCAGTGCCCTCACTTCAAGACGTCTCTCCGACCTTGTGGTCCGCAACGGTGATGTTCTTCGACTGGTCGGACAAGGCGACGGTGGAGAGCCTCTACGAACTGATTACTTGGTTTTTGACCAGAAAGACGCACTTTCTGAGGACGTTGTGTACGCAGACGTGGAGCCATTCATGGTTGAAGCCGAGAGTCTGAAATTGCAAGGCAGTTATCATGTGAAAAGCAATGGCGCCGCTCAAGGGGGTCGCTACATTCAAACCAATAACAAAGAATCGGGTGCTGCCTTTTATCAATATCAAGGGGACCTAACACAGATGAATTTGACTCTTAATTTTTATGATGAAAATGATGGCGTCAGTTCCTACAAAGTTCTTGTTGATGGCGAGCAGGTGCTAGCATTCTCAACCAATAAAAACCTAGGAAGTGCATTGGCCAATCAGCAGACTTTGGACTCTAAAACCGTGGAGGGAATTGTCTTAAAGGATGGATCACAAATCGAAATCCAGTGCCAAGCCGGAGGCTCCGAGCCCTGCCGTCTGGATTGGATTGAATTGCACTAGCTATCCTGAAGTTTCTAAATAAAGTGACCCCATCCTTAGCGATGGGGTTTTTTATTGTTTAAGAAAAATACACATTTTTTGACTTGGCCTCAATGAAAACCAGTTCATTTCCTATTACTGGTAGAAATGTGTAAATAAGAATCTATCAACATGGAGGCCCTGTGAAACTGAAACAACTTTGTCAAAATGAACTGAGCGGAAAAGGAAAGATCATCTCTTTGACTCACTCTTTTGAAAATGTCGATGACTCTCTTGAGGAAGTAAGAATTCTTTTAAAAAACGCTGTGTCTCATTACGGAGATCTTATGAATCAGGGGCTACGAGAGCGTGCTGAAGCCTTGATCGATCAAGAACGAGTGAGCGGAAAAGACCTTGGTTTAGGGAAAGAGGTCAATCTTGGCGACAAGAACGTGGCTTTGTTTTTTCAAGAGGATAAAACAATCCCAGTGAATCTCTCAAAGTCGGTTCAGGGAAATTCCATTGTTTCCGAACATCCTTTCATCTTACCTTTGGTGGGATCGTTGGATCTAGAAGACAAACGGGTGTATGTCATCAGTGATGAAGAGTATGAGTGTTATAATCTTAAGCGTCCGTCCCATCTTATAAAGTCTCAGGGGGCCTATGATTCGGGCAGTTTTAAAGAGTTTTTATTTCGAGAGTATGCCAGCCCGAAAGTGGATCTTGAGTTTAAGATATCGGCTCTGGAGCTTTCTGAGGAGTCGCTCACTGAAGCGAGGAAAAAATATCTTAAACAATTAAAGGCTAGATTGCTTAGTCAAGAGGATCTGGCGGAGACGGTCTTGCTGCTTTCGCAAAAATTTCTTTCGGTGGCGCCAAAAGTTTTTGATGGTGTAAAAGCCGTGTCTTACTTCTCTTACAATCCGTCGCCCAGCAATGACAACGGCAACATTGAAAAGCGCTTAAAAGAGCTGGAAATTGAAGCCGCCGCGCCCCGTGATAACGCCTCACCCGAAGGACTGGCAACGACTGTTGAAGAAATGCTAAAGATCGACGAAGTTGGTGATTTAAAAAGTCTCCTCATCAATCAAGAGTTTCTCAGTTTTGTGACCGATCGACAGGAAATCACTCCAGATATCATTGCCTTTAACAACTGGGTTTGTTCAGCGATCTGTAAGGGTGTGGATGTTAAAACAGTGTCATCTACGGACCAAAGCGTTTTTACAGTCGAAACCTACTCAGGCAACCATCAAGAGAAATCAAGTGACCTGAAGCAGTCGATTGATAGCAAGCTGATCGAACAAATTAAAAATCTTAAAGAGGAGTACCTGGCCAAACACTGAAGTAGGCTTCGTTGTTTCAGGTTTGTTCAATTATATAGGTTGATCCGGGAGCCTACCTCATTGGGATATTCGGTCCTACCAAGCAAAGCCGGTGATCTAAGAGGAATCAATTCCGGTACTCCGGGATACCAGTGCACCCGTATTCGAGGGTGCCGGTATTATGAAATGGTGGAGGTAACAGGGATCGAACCTGCGACCTCGACGCTGCCAGCGTCGCGCTCTCCCAACTGAGCTATACCCCCACGGTACAAAAAAATACGGTATGCCGTATACAGTTAACGGTAGTCTGAATTCCGTGTCCCGTTAACAGTGTTCTGGATTCCGTATAGATATGCACAAGTACCCAAACAAATTAAGGAAATCAAGAGTTAATCATTGAATTTTCGGTAAAATTGCATTTAATGGAGTCCTTAACAAAAGCCATGGGGGACTTCAGCCGTGAAACGCATCCTATTTCTGCTAATTTTTTCAGCAACATTATTTATTGGGCCGTCGGCCTTTGCCGTCGATTTGGCGAACCGCTTGGGGGTGGGCTACAGTGACCAACTCTCAGAAGAACTCCCAGCCCTAACCGTGCAATATTATCCCAACTCCCGCACCGGCTTCTCGTTGGCCGTCGGGGTGAATACAAAAAATGACAACTCTGCGTTTGGTGCTCTCGCCAAGCTTTACCGAATCGTCTTCACTGAGGACAATATGAACTTTTACATTGGCGGCGGCGCAGGAATGCTGAGCATCGAAACAGCCGGCCAAAACAACAGTGGCTTTGAGTTGATGGGTTTTCTAGGCGGGGAATTTTTCTTCAGCGGGTTGGAAAACCTTGGCTTTACCTTCGAAGCGGGGGTCGGAATTCGTTCCGATTCCGATGGCACCTTGTTTCGCACCATTGGTCACCATCCCTTAAAAGGTGGAATCATCTTTTATTTTTAATCAAGCACGGGCAGATTATAGGGCCCTAGTAAATCAATACAGACGGAACCTGCAAAGGAGAGAAATATGAAAAAAGTGATTGAAACAAAAAATGCCCCAGCCCCGGTGGGTCCTTACTCTCAAGCCTTAGAAGTGGACGGAACTCTCTATTGTTCTGGGCAGATTCCTTTAAACCCCGAGACCGGAGAGATTTTAACCGGAGCTATCGAGGACCAGACTCAACTGGTTATGAAGAACGCAGAGGCTGTGTTGAAACAAGCCGACTACAGTTGGGGTGATGTTATCAAAGCTACGATTTTTCTAACTGACCTTAATGATTTCGGAAAAGTGAATGAGATTTATGCCTCTTACCTACAAGAGCCTTTTCCCTCGCGCTCATGCGTGCAAGTGGCGGCTTTGCCGAAGGGTGTGAATGTGGAGATGGAGTTTCTCGCTCGCAAGGCCTAATGAAGAAACGTCAGCGCATAGCCCTGATTCTCGGGGCTTTCACATTGCTTATTTTGTCTTATTTCGGTCTGCAGTCTTACCGACATTTTAAGACGATTAAAAATTTTCCAGTGACGGCGTGGTTAGAAGATCATCGCGCCGACTGTGGGGTGGTCTTAACCGGTGGCCCCAATCGCATTGATGATGCTATCGAACAACTCTATTTAAAAAGAATAAAAAAAGTGATCATTTCTGGCGTCAATCCACGCACTGAGCTGCGTGAGATCTTTCCGCAGTCTATTTTCTTTGGTGACATCGATCAGGATGACATCATTTTAGAAAAACGATCTTTAACGACCTATGGCAATGCTCAGCAGTCGCTGCCTCTCGTGGAGGCTTTAAATTGCAAAGACGTTGTTTTAATCACTTCAAAGCTCCATATGTTTCGAGCCTTTTCCACTTTCAAGGCTCACTTTCCCAAAGAGATTCCCATCTACAGGCGTGCCACCGTGGGACGAAGATTCGCGCCTCACTGGTCTCGGGTCTGGGCCGAAACCATGAAAACCGTATTTTACGATCTTTGGGTTTTCTGAAATGCAAAAACTCGACCAATGTCCTCGTCGAGAAAAGCTTTAAAAGCCTTTAAAAATTCAATATTTAAGTTCAATTTGCCGATTCATTCTTAGAGCCAACAGCCAAACAAAAAGGGAAGTGGTTTGATGATTGCCGTCGTTGACCAAATTGGAGTTAAAATTTCGCAAAACGTAAGCTACGCGCATCAGCTTTTTCTGCTGACCTACTTAAGCTTTCGTTCCACATTGGTGGGGCAGACCCAAGGTTGGCGTACGCTTTACGGAGAAATTTCCGCACAGATTTATTTTACAGGATGGCAGGCCATGCCGTTGATTGGCTTTTTAGGAGCCGGCGCTGGCGCTTTGGTGGCTCTACAGTCGATCATGCAGATGACCTTTTTGGGTGGTATTGATTACGTGGGGCGCTTTATGGTGATGATTGTGGTCCGCGAATTGGGGCCGCTGCTAACGGCATTGATTGTGATTGCCAGATCGGGGACCGCAGTGGCTTCGGAGTTGGGCTCCATGCAAGTCAACAAAGAGTTGGATGCATTAAAAACTATGGGCATCAATCCTATGAGTTTTGTTATTTTCCCACGTTTAGTGGGAGGCATGATCAGTGTGATCTGCTTGGCTTTTTACTTTGTCTTGTTTGCGACGATTTCGGGAGCCATGTTGTGCCGTTTGGTAAAAGGCATGCCCTTTGACGTTTATTTCACATCGCTGTCACAGGCGGCGGGGATGAGTGATGTCTTTGTTTTTCTTTTAAAAAACCTTGTCGGTGGAATGATGATTTTTGCTGTTAGTTGTTACCAAGGACTGCAAGTCGAGCGCAGCCCCCATGAAATTCCACAGGTGACAACCAAGGCGGTGGTTATGAGTACGGTTTACGTACTAGCATTCAACTTAATTTTGACGCTGTATTTTTACATGGACTATTTATTCAAATTTGGGATTTTGTAGTGGAAAATTTCTTTAAAAGAATAGCATTCGAAAAAGCAACCATTGGTTTTGAAGATCAAGAGGTGGTGTTGAACTGCAATTTTGATTTCCCCTTGGAAAAAAACTGCCGTGTTGTTTTTCAAAGCGATCGCGAGAAGTTTTTCTTTTTCCACGCGATGAGCCAGGTGTCCGGCTTTCAAAAAGGTCATTACTGGATGAATGATGCCGACGTCACCGACATGAGTTTTGAAGAATTCTTGCCTTATCGGTTAAGAATTGGGTTTAGTTTTTCCACTCGCGGTTTGATTCACAATCGAACCTTAAGGCAGAACCTAGAACTCCCATTGCGGTATCACAAGCTGATGCCGGAACCTGAAATCAAAGAATGGATGAATATTTGCGTCGACTATTTCAATTTGCGAGACGATCTTGATCGTAGACCCGCCGAGGTGTCAACGAGTTCGCAAAAAGCGGCCTTAGTCTTGCGTGGTTTTATACACAAACCGGAAGTGATTTTTTTGGATACACCAGAATTGATGTTGTCGACCAAACTGCAAGCGAATCTGCTGCAATTGATCGACGACCATCGCAAGTACCACAATCTGCGGCATTTGTTTTTTGCGACCCATGATGAGGATCTGTCTGATTGCTTGGTGGACCATAATATTATTTTAAGAAAAAAGAATTTGCATCTCGTAGAAGCTAAGAAACTGAAGAGGATTGCACTGTGAAAGTAAAGTTTAGTTTATTTGAAAGAGTGGCCGGATTGTTTGTTCTTGGAGCCATGCTGATGGCCGGAGCCGTCACTATTGGAATGGGAATAAAAAAAGGCTGGTTTGAGCAAAAGGTCTACCTTAAAACCTATGTTCGCTCGGCCGAGGGGATTGATCCTGGAACTCCGGTGCGGTTTGCTGGTCTACGAATCGGATCGGTGGATACGGTTGACTTAAGATCTTCCAATGAAGTCGTGATTCGCTTTAAAGTTCTGAAGCGCTTTGCCAAAAGAATCAATACCAACAGTATCGTGCATGTGGTTCGTCCGTTTGTCATTGGCGAGAAAGCTCTTGAAATCACCGATGGTAAGTTTCCAGGGCAGCCGATTCAAGATGATCAAGTGTTGATTGCTGAGTATTCGCCTGATTTTCTCGAGATGCTGGGGGGTAGTAAGCTGGGCTCGTATATGGAGTCCTTAAGTACGACAGCGCAAAATCTACAAAAGCTGGCCGAAGCCTTTTTATCAAATGAGCGCTCCGATCAAATCATTCAACTTTTTGACGATTTAACGCCATTGATGCGGCAAATGAATAAAATGGCGAAAGAGGTTTCGGTTCTGTCGGCAAGCCTGAATGATAAAAAGAAAATGGCTCGAGTGATGGATGATGTGCTACTGATGTCAAAAGAACTCAATCGCGCCTTGCCGGCCGTCAGTCGAGACATGCCTGAGCTGACCGGAAACATGATTGAATTAACAAAGAACTTGAATCAGCTCTCAAATGATATGAAAGAAATTGTACCAATTGTTAAGCAGGTCGCTCCAGAAATGCCTCAGGCCACTGACAAGGCCGTAAAGGCTCTTGATGAAGTGGTGTTAACCCTTAAAGCCATGCAGAAGACTTGGTTCCTGAGAAGCAATATTGAAGAGGTGCAAGAAGAAGAATTGAAAATGAAAATGCGGGAGCCAGCGAGCAAGTAATATGAACAAAGCTTTGAACCATGCCCTCACTCATTACGATTTGAAAGCCTTAGCGAAAAGTCTAAAGCTGACCTCTATTGATGTGATCAAAACCACCAGCGTCGATATCGAGAGTCATTGGTTTCGCTCGAATGGGCCGGCGGACCTTTATTTTTGGAAAGCCAAAGACAAAATTGTCAAACACCAAGTCTCACTGTTTAATCAAGTGGTCGAGTGGAACGAATACGATGGTGTGAAGACAGGTTATGTCAATGATGAGATTGATGCCGGCAAAGCCGAGGTTATTTGCTTTGATCAAGACGTCAATGACGGTGTGGTTGAACAGGCCATTGAGTTCCTGTCGAAAGTGGATCAGTTGGATCAAAAGGTTGTCGAAGAACTGATCAGTCATTACCAGTTCTATAATAAGTGGCCAGGCCTCAGCCTGTCAGGGATTCGCCGCAAAATCCGAAAAAAAATGAAATCCTTTTTAAAGAAAAAGTAGTGATCAAGCGTCATTCAGCGACAATATAGCCCAAATCCGAATTTCCGGTTGATAATCAAGGCATTTTTAACTTTAATGATGGGGTGTTAAGCTTTGAATTCTTCCATCGATTTCTGATCTCCCGACGCGCAGGCTCGTTGGTCAAGACCATATCGCGCATCAGTATCACCGGCATTTGGTTGGGCGTGATGGCTTTGATTGTAGTGGTCAGTGTTATGAATGGATTTAATCGTTCGATTCGCGATCGATTGTTAGAAGTGGAGCCCCATTTGGTGATCGATTTCAACGAAATCAATCAAGCCGAGCAAATTTTAGAACATCCCGTTTACGAGAAACTCAAAAAATTTGAAACCGAATTGGTGGCACCCATCAGCCACCAGGATGTGATTTTAAGAACATCGGATGGTTTTGTTCAACATGCTGTCGGCAATGGTGTCACTCGCGAGCGCCTTCTGCAGCTATTGGAGTTTGCCAATCAGAAGTCGGGGCAGGTCGATGAGGATCTTAAAGAAAAGATAGAGAATCTTGGCTCCGGCGAAGTCATTCTTGGCGTTGGACTGGCTGACATGATCGGACTTTTTCGGGAAGACACTATGGTGATAATTCCGCCTGAAAACTTGCTTTTACCGAGTAGCGAGATTCCCACCCTGTCACGAGGAACTGTTAAAGGCTTTTTGTTAACTGATGTGGAGCGGATTGATGACCGCTCTTTTTACTACATTCTTGACCAGTCGTTTCCTCGGTTAAGAAATACGGCCGGTCGAAGTATCGCCCTTGAGGTTTGGTTGCAAGATGCGGAACAAGCCGATTGGATCAAATCTCAATTGGCGATGTCGGACTTGAGTATCGAGACTTGGAAAGAGCGAAATGCCTCTTTGTTTTTCGCCCTTAAAATCGAAAAATTTGTGGTCAGTTTTTTAGTCGGTCTAAGTACCATGATCGCCGGGCTTTCCATTATCTCTGTTATGGTCCTCCTGTTAACTCAAAAAAGAAAAGATGTGGGCAACCTTTTGGCCATGGGGATGACCAAAAAAGACACAAAAAACACTTTTGTTTCCATCGGTATGTTTTTAGCTCTCTTCGGAGTCCTCGGTGGTTTGATCAGTGGAGTGATTTTAGCGATGGTGGTCGATCGCTTTTCTGACGATGTTTTGCCCGCCTTTTATCAAGAGACGAATATTCCCGCCGAAGTTCAGGTTTGGCAAGTCGGCGGCATTGTCCTGATTGCGGTGGTATTTAGCTATTTTGCGTTAAACGTGACCATGAAGCGACTGTCGTCATTTAAGCCCAGTGAGATCCTTAGGGGTTAGGATCTGGTGAACAAGCCGGTCTAAGCTCCATTGTATTGATAATTTTCCCTAATATTTTGCTAATAATAGTTACCAATTTTCAATGGGGTCGGTGAGTTTTGCCTGAGGGGTCGCTTGCGAGTAGCCATAGTTTCAAATAGGCCTCAACCAAGGATTTTTAATGAAATCAATTTTCGCTTTTTTCATGCTAACGATTTTAAGTGCCAATCTGAATGCCAGTGACCATATTGATGGTGCGCCCACCTTGAGTAATGGACAGGCTGATCTTAGTGATCTTTACGCTTTTCCGACCCCAGAACGTCCAGAAAGCCTGACCGTGGTTTTAAACACCTATCCGGGGGTTGAGACCAGTGGGCATTTTTCAAAAAAGGTAAAGTACGCCATTGAGATGCGGCAAGCCACATTGAATTCTCCGACCCAGCAGGGCTTTCATGTTTTCAGCTTCGACGTGCTCACCTTGTCCTGCGCCTTCAGCGATCCCGGTCATCACCATGGGAATAGCGATGCGTCCCAGGGGCAGGCCACTTGCCAGTTGCTGAAAGACCAAGAGGTTGTCAGTGAGGTCAACGGCTCTGTTGGACAAGTCATTGAAAACGAAAATCTGAAAGTTTTTACCGGCCTGCGTGCGGATGCATTTTTTCTCTCAGTACCCCACTTTCAAAAGATGACGAAGCGGCAAGGCTATCCACCACAAGATCCTGACGCAAAAAATGGCATGTACACAATCAACGTGCTTAGTATTGTCGCTGAAATTAAAGTCCCCGAATTGCAAGTGGAGCCAGAATTGATGGCTGTGTCAGCGCAAAGTTTGGACGCCGAGACCAATGTGGCCATCGATCGGGTGGGGCGTCCTGAGATAACCAATCTCAGTTTGCACGCTCACGATGATGCTGAACCACTGAAGCGAGGTTACAACAAGAAGCCTCAGTTTGCGGTAGCAAAAGAATTCCAGGAAGTTTACCAGCAGCGTCTATTAGATAATATCACGGCCTACGACAAGCTCGATAATTCAGTCGATTGGAACGATGAGGATTTGCAAACTTTCAGCGGAATTTTAGTCGAGGATTATCTAGTTTTAAATATGAAAGGCGCTTGTCTTCCCGAGGTGACAAACTTTTTAGCCATTGAAAAGAGCCTTATCACCGATACCACGACCACCAGTTGTGGTGGACGACGAATCACCGATGACATCATGGCTATTCTTTCTGGATATTACATCGCTGGTATCGATGCCGATTATAAGGATTTTCTAACGGGTGTGAATGAGCCTTATCAATCCAATGACAAGGCTGAGTTGAGCGCTGAGTTTCCTTACTTAGCGCCGGCAGGTAAAACGTCTTGGTTGCAAAAACAACTGTTGAAGCTGCTTATATACACCCAAGAGTGAAAGACTTTGGTGACCAGCACCCTTTAAAACCAAGCGGATGCCTTTTGAAAGTCATCTGCCAGGAAAATGTGGTAAGCTAGGCTTATTTTTTGAATTTTACTTTTGTGACCAAACCCTTGTCTTTTGAAACCCCAGAGTACTCCAGGAATTCTAGGATATAAGTTCCCGATTTCATTTCTCCCTGATGATTTTTGAGAAATGGGAACTTTACTATTCTTTGTGGGATGTAGGAAGAAACACCGTTGGCAGCAGCCACTACTGTGCTGCCATCACCATCTTGGCGAGTTACTTTAAAATCTCCATAAAGAAATTTGTTTGATGAATTAACCAGCTCAGAAGAAAAATAGTTGGTGCCGTTTTCGGAATAGACTCTGAAGTTCTTAAGTTTGTGGGGGCGATCCGTAGGTTCTGTACTGACAATGATCGGGATGGCAACAGCAACTTTGGCTTTTAAGCTAAAAGCACTTTTCTTTCCATCTGTTCCCGAGCTACGACTGTTTTTGGTATCCGAGTCCTCAGGTCGAAAATAGAGGTGGGTTCTAACCTCTTTTCGTTTAATCTTATTTAATTTTTTTGTACTGACCCGTATGACTTGTTCAACGTTTGGTTGCAAGGTCACACGTTTCGGTGAATATCGAAGAAAAGATGCAGCTGATTCCTCACTGCGTGATAAGTCGGGACGCTGAACCATGCTCCCATCGGGTTTCATTTCATAAAACATAGTGGAGATGCGATAGGTTTCGGGCTTGTCAGATTTCAACTTTATTGAAAGGGTTCCGTTCTTTGTGCGTGGATTAAGATGGAGACGAGTTGGATAAATCTGCAAATCGGCCCATAGAGAAAGGGGAGTTAATAGAGCTAGGAGTAGAATCATTTTTCTCATAATTTACCTCGTAATACTTTCAGTATATAACGGTCACCGTGAAGACGCCAACGTAGGGTCCGGTTTGCTGGTTGTTTTTTAGAGCCGAGCGAGTGGCTCCAATAAAAATGTAGCTTATTCCAGAAGCATCCAAAGTTCCATTGGCATTGGGAAACGAAGTGAAGTTTTGAACTCTAATTTTCTGGTTGCCTAGAGTGGAGTTCATATCGATTCGTCGTGGTAATTGTATCGTGAAAGCACGATTGGGATCGCCCTGTATCATGAAGCTTGCGTTTTCTGCATTCTCAAAAGTTCCGGGCATAACGGTTTTGGCAGCATCATTGCGGAAACCCACACCGAAGTTGAGGTCAGAGACTTGGGTTATAGTAATAGGAAGACTGTAACCATTTAAAGTCAGAAAAAAAAAGTTGAGAAACAAGAAAAACCGAAAACACACAGTCATATCCCAAGTTTAAGAAACTCCATTACTTAATACAACACTTCAATAAAAAGGCGTCCAGGGGGGACGCCTTAATGAAGTTTAAACGTGTTTCAAAGATTCTTAGTAAACAACATCGACAGTAAAGGTGGCTGCATAAGACCCTGCGCTTTGGGTTGCAAGAAGGGCGTCTCGAGTGGCTCCTACGAACAGGTCTTGGTTGCCGGTTCCATCAAGTAGACCATTAGCACCTGCGGCTGGGTTTGAAAGAAAACTGTTAACACCGATTTGCTCGTTAGCGGTGGCGCCAGCACCAGTGATCATGGTCACAGCTCCGTCAGCGGGTAGGGTTATGGTATAGGCTGTATTGGCGGCACCAGAGACGGCAAAACTTGCATTCTCAGCATCTTCAACTGCGCCTGGGGCCACTGTTTTAGCTGGGTCACCTGCGAAGCCAGAACCAAAATCCAAATCCGAAACCTGGGCAATGGCAATGGGGGCCAAAACCAATTGTAAAGCCTGAGCCGTATCTGTGGCGGCTTGAGCTATCTGTATATAGAAAGATTGGGTTGTGGAAACGATTCCTAGCATTAACATTAATTTTTTGAACTTGTTCATACGTACTCCTCTAACTGTTAACTCTACTAAGGTATGTATCGGCTCCATTTTTTAAACCTTAAGGAAAAAATTAAGAAAAATACGGTTATTTCATGAATCTTAAGATAAAATCTATAAATATTTGATTTTATTAGTTTTAATTGATTGTAAAATAAAAGTCTTGATCCAAAGAGTCCTGATTTTTTGTATCAATATAATACGATTCTGGCGAGAAACTGGAGTTTTCTTCTTCAACCTTAAGACTGTAAGTTCCAGGTGGAATATTAGAAAACAGAAAATATCCATCACGATCGGAGCGCTCTTTGATTTCAGTTTTGGTCTGACTGTTGTAGAGAATCAAGGTTGTGCGAGGGGGTGTGTTTGAATTGGTTTTAATTATTTGGCCTTCGATATCATGGATACGGACCATTGCGAAATTAAGCTCTAGACACTGTCCTTTCTGCAGATAGGTTCTAAATCCCTTCTGCGGAAAACTAAGTTGGGGATCTTTTAAACTGCTATGCAGGATTTGAATATCAGCAGCTTGATATAAAGGAAGGTCGGTAAGAAAAGCTTCACCATCTTCGTCTGTTTTGAAAATCCGATTTCCTTGTATCCAACTGATTTCGACGTCTTCAAGGGCTTCTTCACTTTCTCTGTTGAAAACGCCATCGTTATTATCATCAAGAAAAACTGTCGCACAAAGGTTGCCTCGACTGGCCAGAAGGTCAGAGGACATTCTTACATTGTGTCCGTTTGAATTGTAACCAAACGATGTCCTTAGTCTCAGAAATACCTGATGGTCGAGATCTCCATTAGAATAGCCCTCTAACCCTGCTATGAAGCGGTTGAAGCGATGCTGATAGCCAGCTTCAACGATGTTTTGATTGTCTATGTAGTCTCTTCGATAGGAAGCGTATATTGATGAATCTCTCGCGAAGCGTTTGCGATACTCTAAGCCGGCGGAATTGACCCCGTCCAAGCCGTAGGAGGTTGTCAGTCGGAACTGATTTCTAAAATAAGTGTAAATAGCTTGCGCCTCGTTGTCGACACCATGAACGATATCGTTCTTCAACTGAAAAGACAGGCTGTTGATGGAAAAGACGATAAATTGTAGGGCTGAGTTCGCGGTTCTTTGGTTCTCAAAAACATCATGACGAACTCTATAAAGCATGGAAGCAAAACCCAAAAACGAGAGACTAAAATCGGATTGTAGGGTTTTGTCTATAAAATCTCCCGATGCGGAAAAGTTGGTCGATCGAAACTGATTTCCGTCCACGTAGAGCAATTGCAACACATTTCGATTGAGGGTGAGTTGAGACCTTACAGCTAAAAAACTTCCTTTTTCTGTGAAGTCTTCTCCATAGAATAAGCTTCCTGAAAAATTATCCCATAGTGAATTCAAGCCCAGAACTGAATAGTCTCGAGCTTGTGTCTCGCTACCAAGATTGTAACGTGAATACGCAAAGTAGGTAGAAAAATTATCGCTTAATCCGTAAGAGATCTGTGTTTGTGCCTCTGTCCGTGAGGAATCGGCTGTCGCGCCGGCTTCATATTGTAACTCATTACTTTTAAGGTTTTTTTGAGTGATATTCGAGTTTAAATACTCCGTCCGCCTTTCCCCCTGAGGACCATAAAACTCAAGTCTGAAAATGTTTGTACCATAAAGAACAGGAACATCGGTAAAGCGATACCGACCAAGACTGTTGGCTGTTTGTCTTGAGAAGAGAATGTCATTGACGTAGAGTTCAACCTCCCATTCAGGACGTAAATTGCCTTCAATTTCTCTTTGCCCGAAGCTAATCAGTTGGTTTTGGTCTCTATTGGTCAGATAGACTCCTTCGCCGCC
>CAXRIX010000143.1:0-8197 GCA_964230555.1 Bdellovibrionales bacterium | reverse complement strand
TGGCGTTTTTTTCAATCTTACTTTGATGCCGACGATCACGGAACCGACTCTAATGGCCTGGCTGTTCGTGCTGGCTTAATGGTAAGCTGTATCACGCATTTAAGCTTGGCCTACTACTGCTACAACCTCCATGCTGGGAGTTCGCAATCTGGGGGTGGCAAACAGGGTTTGGTGGCTAAAATCATGGATCTTCCGCTCGGTCCCTGGCTGGTCGGAGCTATTGGACTTATTGTCTTGGGTTTTGGCGCCAGCCAAATCGTAAAAGCTGTCAAAGAGAAATACAAAGACCATATTCAATACCCCGGGAGTCAAAAAGTTTTGGATGGCATTTCTAAAGCGGGCTTGGTTTCAAGGGCGGTGATTTTTTTAGTGGCGGGAGGATCCCTCTGTTATGCGGCCTGGACCTATGATCCCAATCAAACAATCGCCACCAAAGAGATGTGGAGCTTTTTAAGTTCAATGGCCTTCGGCCAAGTTCTGATGACTGTGATGGCCGTCGGTCTATTTTTATTTGGCGTCTACAGTGCTATTGAAGCCCGGTATCGGAAAATTTAAATTAGGAAAGGAAATACACAATGGACATTATACGCATTTTACTGGCTATCCTGTTGCCGCCCTTGGGGGTGCTTTTGCAAACCGGAATAGGCAAACACTTTTTTATCAACATTCTGCTGACTCTTTTAGGGTACATACCTGGAATCGTCCACGCAGTTTGGATTATTGCGAAAAAATAGATTTTAGCAAAATCGACGAGGGCTAAAAATTGCCTTCGGTCTTTGATGCTTTTTATAAAAACACACCGGGAGGGGAAAACTTAAGATTGGAGATTTAAGTGATAAACCGCCTTTTTTTAATTCTATTATTAGTTTCTGGGCTTACCGCTCATGCGCAGACGGATGAGTTTAATGTTTGCAAAACTGAAACTAGAGTTTTTAGGATGGAGCAGCAAGTGGCTCTGGCTGGTTTTTATGTAAAAGTTGGGAATGATTCTGACTTTATCACCGAATGGGATGTTGAAATCATTGATCAAAGCCGAACGGTAACCATCCATAATGGCGAAAAATGGCTGATCTTTCGATACCTGTTTGCCGACTCTTCTGTCGCTGAACTTCACTACCGTCTCACAAACCAAGACTCGTCCTTGCAGGACGAAATTGTTTTTATCGAAGGACTCTACCAAGGCTCTTTCACGGAAGCGGAACCGGTTGCCTTTCAGGACTGCCGCGTCGCTAATATCGCGGAATTTTAGAACCGCTGTTCGCCGGGATCCCGTTTTGTTTATCTAAGACTTATGGCTTTGCGCCGAATCCAATTCTTCAAGGTCATCAAAATAAAGAAGCGGAACACCGATATCCTTAGCCCGCTGCAGGTGCTCCTCGGAATCCCCGGCCGTCTTTTGCCACCAGGTTCGACGAATCAGAATCTTCTCAATTTTTTGGGGATGCCGCTCAGCAAGATCCAAATAAATATCCTGATCACTTTGTCCGGCATCGCCGATCAGCACAACAGGACACTGCGGATAAACATTTATGATCTCTTGAATGCGGTCGCGTTTGTGAGCATGTGGATTGGTGTGCTGTTTTTGTTTTTCACCTTGGATATCTTGCAGGATCAAAGGCCCTTCAGGGAGCTCGTTGATTTCTAAAAACTCTTTGAGCAATGGGTAGATATCCCAAGTGCTACTAGAGACATAAAAAAACAAGTTCAGCTGCCGACCATCAATGCCTTTTTGAAGTTTTTTATAAGCACGCGAGGTCTCTGGAAACATCTGCCGTTTCCGTGGTGGATACAAAAGAGTTTTTATGGCCATCGATATAAACCGCGTGGCGCGACTTTTTAAAACAGTATCGTCGATATCACTGATAAATATTTTCTTCGTTCTTTTATCAAGCAGGATAGCTTCGCTGTGAGCCATAACTTTCTCTTGCCCGCCAAGATGATAAAACAGTTCGACACGGGGCAACTCCCCTTCTTCTTGCTCGACCAAAGCTTGGATGTCTTGATTAAGAGTCACATTCTCACTAAAAAAACCTTCTGAGTTGGTTTTCAAATGAAAGGCTTGCTTCCCCGCTCTTAAGGTTATGTTCACCTGAGGGACTTTGACGGCCAGAAAAAGGCGAATGACTTTATAAAAATACAGGAAGCGACTTCTAGAAGGCTGATAAGCAGGGTCGCTGTAACCCGCGATCACACGACCAAAAACATGCAGGGCGTTTCTGTCACCATAGGACAAGTAGGTTTGAATCGAAATCTCTTCAGCCTTTTTAGGTCCCGCCATCCATCGGCGAATCCGTTGGATAGAGGCTTGAATCTTGTTGGCGATTGCTTTCATGGTCTGACCATAACTTAAAAGAGTCTAAAGCTTAAGTCTTCAATCAGCAGTCTGACGAAAATTGCAGTCCAAGAGACGCCCATTCATCCCGCAGGCTGTCGATTTATTTGACAGACCCTTTATAGTATTTTCCCTCTTGCCTCACCAGCAGTGCTATTTCCCTGGGCCTGGTGTAAGAATTGAACTATGAGTTTTTCAAAAACCTTAATAGCAGCACAGGCTTTTTTATTGTGTTTCACACTCATTTGCCCGTGGTCCGCCCTCGGTATCGATTTTATTAGTGTAGAAACTCCTGACTCTCAGTTGGTTCACCGAGTCGAAAATGAATGCGTCCCCACCTCAATGTTTTACATGTTTAAACTGGGTCCCGAGCCCATGCAAGACATCTACAAGACCCTGCCTGGTGAAACCGATGACGATAAACTGAATGCGATTTTAGATCGGGGCCTCGACACGGCCTCTGATTTGAGCGGTCGACCTCTGTTTGACCCTGAAGTGGGCGTCAATCGTCAGGATTTCCAGCAATGGATTGAGCTGATGCAAGAGAACACGCCGGTGTCCGATTGGCCTTTTACGACTCAACTGCTGAGTCGCCTTCCCGGCGAAAAGACTCCCGGTGTTTTTCTCAATCGAATCCACCGAGAACTGAGTGGATCGTTGCAAAGGGGTGTGCCAGTGATGCTAGGTGTGAGCTTCGACTACACCGACCACACCGAAAAGGATTTCTTTTCGATTAAATCTCACGCCATCGTCGTCGTTGGAATTCAAAAAAATCTGCGCGATCAAGAGTATGGCTTTGCTATTGAATACATTGATCCATTTTCGGGTCATACTTTTTCGGCCTATATTCACGAGGAAATGAATCAAAACTTCAAGGCTCAGATTTTCTCTTCTCTCGAAGACTCCGAAAACTGGACCATAAGTGATGACTCCCACTCCGTCATCAATCGCTTCGGTCAGGCGATTTCAAGTCCCTACTTGATTCTAACGGGACCTTCTATTTTTCCCGATCTGGCCCTCAACTGGGATCACACTCGCAACTTACTGGTCGACACCATGGTCGGACTTTCACCAACAAGCGAAGCACCACAACCCTAATTTAAAACTTTCAATTGGAAAATTGACGCTTCTGAACAACAAAAGAGTGAGTTAACGAGTCTAACTTCTCACCTTTTGCTCCCCCTTTGTAATCGTACACAGGAGAAATTGTTAAAGTTCCTGAACTGTACATGGGAAAAGGTTCGGAGAACCCCAAAGTCACAACAGAGCGAACCGCCCCACCAGCTGGAATCACTTGTCCCTTATTGCCATGAATTATGGTGGAACTACTAATATTGCCATAGGTAGCGACGGTGGCATTCTGCTCCCAAAACACCGAGTTGTCTCCTTTATTGGAGACGATAATTAAAAAATCAATCTTGCCATTTTTCACCTTCACCCATTCGAGGGTGGAGGCCAAGCGGCCATCACTCGACTGCACTCGATTGTTTTCAAAAATAACCTGATTGTTAGCACAACCGACCACAGCCAATAAAACTACAAGTAAATAAGCTTTCACAAATGACCTCGTAAAATTTAGCTAAAGTAAGGGTTGTCACCCTGAGAGTGATTGGTCACATCAACAACCTGTGTGATCGAAGGCACGATTTCTTTGATCGCTCCCTCAATACCCTCTTTCATGGTTTGATAAGACATGGCGCAACCTTGGCAGCCACCACCCATCTCTAGGAAAACTTGATTGTTTTCAACGGAATGAAGGACGACATAACCGCCATGTGAGGCCAAGGCCGGATTGATTTGTTCTTCAATCAACTGACTGATGGCTTTTGCCTCCGCACTATCGAGGTTTTTACCATGGCCCGCCGGAGCTTGGGGGTTCTCTTCGATCTCCCCTTGCTGAGATTGAAAATGCTCTTCGATAAGCCCTTTCAGAGGCTCTTCAAGAACATCCCAATCAACCCAGTCTTGCTTAGTGATCTCTACGAAATTGGCACCGACGGTGACTTTATCGGTCCATGGAAACCCAAAGATCTTTGCCGCCACCGGAGACTGTAAGGCTTCCGTGTTGTCGGCATACGTCTTTTCAGCCGAGCTGATGGTCCCAGCTAAGATAAACTTTTTGGCCTGCTGACTGGTGTTTTCAATATTTTCGACCTTCATAATCACCTCGTTTTGCTTTCTTGAAAATTAACAGGATCGCAACGCTCAGACAACTGTCCACGCCAATTTTCCAAAGTCTACATATACCAGAGCCTTGAAGGGTTGGTAAAATCAGGTGTAAGACGTTTAAATGGAGTTCCAACTAAAACCAGCTCCGTCTGACTGATGAGAGCCAGCCTGAGGTCACGAAAAAAGAAAAAGAAAGGGATCCTTGCTGGTGAAGGCTCTTGGGAGTCCCGCCCCATCAAGACTCCAGTCAGCGTGACGCGTTTTCCCCCGAAGGGTGAAAGACTGGCGAGGGCAGGAGCCCGCTCTTGCTGGGGCGGGACTCCCAACAGCCTTCAGTCGGAAGCTCCATTTCAAAACAAAATTAATCCACCGAGAGGGTCGTAAAAACGGGCTCTAAAGAGGCGTCAAGCTCAGGCCCCTGCAATTGAACACCGCCAGAAGAGGCCAGAAAAGTGACTTCAACCGAAGGCGCCATCAAATCGACACCGGTGATAAAGTAGTAAGCACCAGGTTTGGTGACTTTCAATTGATAGCCCTGCCAGACCCACTCACCGGGACCGACTTGAACTTGGCCGAGCGCAATGTAGAAGCTCATTCCCTCAGCAGTTTGCAAAGAAAACAATGGTTTTGAGTTGGTTAAATCTGCGGGCTCGCCACCTGTCATGGTCCAAAGGCACACTTCGCTAACATAATCCGGGCTGGCGGCAACCGCTTCCACGGTGTTGTCGCCACACTGAGACGGCACTAAAGCGCCAGCGGGTTTGATTTCAGCTGAGGCCAGGCTGGTGACAAAAATAAACGTCGTAAAAATTAAAGTCTTCATTGCAAACTCCTTGAAAATAGAATGGTCGAAGTAAACGGGATTCTTGGTTGAGATTCAATGGGAAAGTTTACAATCGCGTTTGAACTCTGGATCCCATCTATTGATAGGCGAATTGCGGATAGAACAGAAAAAACATGGCGGCAAAAAAGCACATCAACGCCAACCAAAGAAACCTTGAGGGCCACACCTTCAGCCAAAGACATTCAAAGAAGGTGGAGGTCACCGGGTCGGTTAAAATGATGGAGGTCACGGTTGCCAGTTTCCCAACCTTGACGGCTTGCATGTAAAAAACCAAAGACAGAAAGGTTCCAAAGAAGCTGGCAACAAAGGCAATGCCTTTTTCTTTATGGCTGAGTTTTTTAAGGCCAGCCAAGAAACCTATTTTTATGAATGGAAAATAAATAACAAAACTGGTTAAAGCAGCAAGAGTGCGCAAATACTGAGCGTCAAACCCGGTAAACTCGGGGTTCATGGAAAACCCATAGCGGGTCAAAAGGACACCCGTGCTATCAAGCACCACACCGACAAAGGCTAAACTGAGCCCCACAACCTCCCATTGTTTGGTGGCACGAAAGCGTTCGTAGCTAAACAAAAACAAACAGAGCACAAAGAACAAGATGGCGAGAAATTGAATCGAATAGATCTCTTCGCCCCAGGCCAAGTAGGCAAAGCTTCCAGCAATCAAAGGCTGAAAGCCAAATAGCACCAATGTTCGAGCCGGACCAATTCTTTTGTATGCGCTTAAGATCAACCAGTCGGCAATGTTAAGACCAATAAAACCACTGATATAAAACGGCCAGGCTTCTTGCCAGCCCCACCACACCTGCCCTCGCAGGTAAATAATCACAGGCACACAAAACAGAAACGAGACGCCGCACTTAAAGATGTTCATCCAGAGAGGAGACACCTTTTGAGAAAAATAAGTAAACCCGATTGCTGCTGTGGAAAACGTTAAGACCGATGAAAAAGCATAGGTGTAGGCAACAAGTTCAGGGGTCATGGTTAAATCGCTAAAATTAAAAACGGTAGAAACCTAAAAATGCCATCTCGGTATTACGGCTGCGAAACTCTCCCAGTTCGGCCAGATCATCCTGACGATCTTCACGGTAACCAGAATATTCAACAACATCGCGAAAACTGACAATAAAACTGGCGTTGTTGCTGACCTGGTAGCGCAGCACCGGCCCCAATGCCATACTGATTTCGTTCATTCTTCCAAACCGCTGACGGCTGGTTTCGAAAGTTCGGGTTTCATTGTAGCCCTCTTGTTCAAGAATGTATTGCACACCGAAACTCAGTCGAGCGTTGGCACGATACCAAAGTGAAAACCAGTTGCTCATTCGATACTGTCGCGTATTGCTAGGGCCGGTGTTGTCCGCCGTTGAACAATCATCTTCAGTGTGAGTACCAAAGTAAGTGCTTGATGACTGGTGAAAGTAATTAAATTCGTTGCGAAATTCACCGAAAATTTTCTGGGTAAAAAAACGACTGATAATTGTATTCGATCGCACCCGCGTGATGGTTCGTTTACGACGACTGGATTTGCTAATAGGGGCATAAACCCGTCCACTCCAAAAGATATCAGCCACTCCAGGCAACCAGCCCAGGTTGTAGTTATTGTACTCTAAAAAAGGGTTGGCCAACTCCATCCCCTGATCTTGTCGGCAGCGCCCATTAAAACGATCATAGCCCGCGGTGTTGGCTGTGAAGGCGGCTCTCAGTGCAATTCTCTCATTCTGGTTGATCCGATAGTTAGGCCCCAGATAAGTATAGGAGTTTAATAGCCCGCCTTGAGCTTGGTCGGATTCCTGACTCAGAAGAGTGAACGCCGAGACACTCCACGGCGTGTACTTAGAACTGACGTTGTCGACAACAGATTGGGCTTGCACATTTCCACAACACAAAACGAAACATAAGAAAGTTAGTAAAAAACGAATCATCTTAAACCCCCTGGTACCACATCAACAGCCAATGGCCAGTGATCCGAAACACCTTTTTGAGCTCGGCCGTCGTTAAAGCGAGCCGGCCCGCCCCAGTAATTCAATTGGTAAATACTTTTATTCGGGGTGCGCACGCTAGCTGTATCAACGGTCCACTTTTCACTTTGAAAATTTTTGGATAATAGAATGACATCAAGAAACGACCAACTGCCCCGGTAATTATGAGTGCCCTGACATTTCTGACAACCAATTTGATGAGAGATCAGCCAATTCTTCGACATCTCTTTATAAAGACCTTCTTGCCCGCCTTCCGCGGTGGTGATGTTGAAGTCACCCGCCGCGATCACATAGGCGTCTTTGGGAAGTTGTTGCCGCACCTCTTGCAATTTTTGTAAAGCTTTTCGGCGCGCCGGCGTTGGGCTGCCCTGTGATGGAAAGTGCACACCCAAGACTGTTAAAATCTCGCCATCGGGCAACTGAAATTGCGCCTGTAAAATTCCACGAGTCGGGCGGGCTTTCTTTTTAGGATTTACCTTCCCGGTTTTTCGATCAATGTAATCCAGCTGAATTTCGTGCAATTTTGCCGGGTGAGCCTGTGGCAGCTTTGAAAGCATTGCAACGTCAATGCCTCGAATGTCGGGGCCCTCGATTAAGATCGCTTCACGGTAACCGGCCTCGCCCAAGCCATTTTGTCGCAAACGTTCAAGGATGTTAAGATTCTCCACCTCTTGCAGAACGAGGACATCGGGGCCCTTGCCATCTTTCACTTGTAAAATGACATCCGCTAGGCGTCCAATTTTACGCTCAATTTTACTGTCCGACCAATCGGTCTCCATACATTGTTGACGCCACCAAGCGCGCGCCAACTTGGCACATTGAGCTTTGTGTTGCACAGTTTTTTTCATCTCAATGGGCAGATAGGTTTCGTCTTCT
>CAXRIX010000142.1:0-10883 GCA_964230555.1 Bdellovibrionales bacterium | reverse complement strand
CTGTATGAGCTAACAAGACGCCTATCCCCTGTGTCCCTTCAAGTAACTTAATAACGACCGGTGCGCCACCGACTCGTTCGATGGCAGGCAAGATATCCTTCTTGTCTTTAACAAATGCGGTGGCAGGCATTCCAATTTTATGACGACTTAAAATCTGCAAACTGCGGAGCTTGTCTCGAGAGTTAAGAATACCGTCGGCTGAGTTGGCACTAAAGACATCCATCTGCTGAAACTGACGGACCACAGCCGTACCATAATAAGTGAGGGACGCTCCAATCCGCGGTAAGACAGCGTCAAAGGCCATCAGTCTTTTCTGCTTGTAATAGAGGTCTGGCTCCAACTCTTCTAAGTCGATAGCCAATTTCAAAGTATCCAAGACTTTGGGGCTATGCCCCCGACTTTTGCAAGCCTCCACCAAGCGACTGGTCGAGTAGTTTTTGGGCTCTCTGGATAAAATAGCTAATTTCACATTGCCTCACTTCTTGGTTTTTATTTTTTTCTTTAACTTCTTCTTCGATTTCTTTTTTGCTTTCTTTTTCGACTGCCTTTTACCGTAGTAAGAACGACCTGCGTCCACTAAAAACTTTCCGCGGAAGCTCTCGCGACCCAAAAGCATTCGAAAACCCATCTCGTCACGGTTGGTCAGCGTCACTTCTATGGGCCAACTTTGCCCCAAGAGCTGAAGTTCTGTGAGGATCACCGGTCTTAACTCAGACTGTCCGTTCGAGCTTTTCACTTTACGGTATTCAAAGATTTTGACGTCACAGGTTTTCGTCTGTTCAGAGTTTCGTTGATTGGGATGAATTTTGAACTTCACGTAATCACGACCTGACTTTTTATATATTTTCATGTCAAAGGCGTGTAGGGATGAAGAGCGCGCTCCGGTATCGACCTTGGCTTTGATTTTTTTTATTCCTAATTCAGGAAGCGCAACCCACTCTCGCCAACCAATAGTTCCTTTTTCTTTGACTGCCATCGCCTTGTTTTTTCCTTTCTTATTTAAAAATCTTTCAGCCGAGCTCTATTGTTCCCTTGTCATAATGGCATGGGCAAGCAAAGAAAGCACACCGAGGCGCACGGAAAAGGGCCTCAGTTGAAAATAACAGGGTCTGAGGGCGTCTGCTTAAAAAATAGAAATCAGAATCTCAAAAGAGTCGCCATATCACAGGCCCGCTTTTATTTCTTGGGATTCCTGACAGTTGACAACTCATTTACGGACTGGTCAACGTCGGTGCGACACCATAGGTCTTGAGATGTCTCTGGTGGTGCCGGATCGCTGAAAGTAGAGATGGAAAGACTTGATAACCGACACCGCGATCGGCACAAAACTTTTTCACGATGTGTTGGATCTCAGGATAATGAGTGTGACTTAAGTTTGGGAAAATATGGTGCTCAATTTGATGATTGAGTCCTCCCAAATACCAAGACAGAAATTTATTGTTAGGTGCAAAGTTGGCCGTTGACGCCATTTGAAAAAGAGCCCAATCGGTTTTCTTCAGTTTTTCCTCAGAAGCAAACTCTTGTGTGGTTGTGACGTGAGCCAACTGAAAAACCACCACCATAATAAGCCCCATCAATCCAAAACTGAGCAAATACCCAGCAACAACCAAAGCGACATTTTGGATTAATAAATAAGGCAGAACCAGGAAAATAAGAACATGCCATATTTTAACCAACCAAGTTTCAACTTTTACCTGCTCGAGCTTCTTTTTCGGAATGCTGTAAGTGTTGTCCTTGATATCACGATAATCTCCCCACCATATCCAACTTAAAACAAACAAAGGATAAAGAGCCCAGGCGTAAATATGCTGGTAACGATGAATGGGCTTTTGAGGCTGGTCCAAACACAGCCGCAACAGCCCATGGGTGTCGATGTCATGGTCCTTGCCTGGAACGTTGGTAAAGCTATGGTGGGCTCGGCAATGTTGATAAACCCAAAGTGTCGGACTCCCACCTAAAAAGGAGATGGAATTGGTTAAGAGATCATTGACTCTTGAACGATCACTGGCCGAGCGATGACTCGCATCATGCATGACTGACATCTGAATTCCCACCATCACCAAAGCCCAAGGAATGGAAAGTGCAAGATTCAAAGCCAAGCTCTGCCCGCCCCAAATTAAATAGGCTGCGTACAGAAATCCCCAAACGACAAACAAAAGAGCCGCTTTTTTAACAATGCCTTTTTCATCCTTATGAGGACGTCGAGAGTCTGTGACATAGGCATAAACTTCATTTTTCAACGATTGGTGAAAGCTTAAGGTTTCGGTGGATTGTGTCTCTTTTGAATTCATAGGCGGTCCTCTTTGGTGACTTTTTGAACTCAAAGTCGCCACACTTAAAATTCAAACAACAAGCACCTTACACTCTAACAGTAATCCAAGAAGAAAGGGGTAAAAATCCACTGTTCTGTCGAAAAACAAACATTTGTTGATTATGGGCGCCCAGAGAGCTCACATCCGTTCCCACCCCCTCCCAAAGTTGGGAAACAAACAATCCGCGAGCAATTCCGCGTTAAAGATCGGTTTCAACGTAGAAAATTGAGTCAAATTCTTTTACCATTTTCCTAGAAGTGGGAGCACCATGAAGCTTTGGTTTTTGGCTAACAATATCATAATCGTCCTGTTTATTTTTAACTCTGGTTGCGCCACCCGTGGAGGTCGCGGCGAGCCCAGTGCTATCACTATCCAGCAGGGGGAAGACGCCCACGAAAAGCTGCAAAATGAATGTAAAATTCTGCAGGAGATTCAGGCTTCGGGACCCGACCAAGCAGAAGCTCTAGAGACTTTTAAAAAAGAGGTCGCCGAAACCGGTGCCAGCCATGGATTTCTGTTCTCCTCCGGTGATGAGGATGCCTATGTCGACAAGTCTCAGTTTGAGTTTTACGAAGAGTCTGTCACGATCTACGGCGAAGCCTTTGACTGCTCCTAATATTTAGTCTGTCACACAATTTAAGATTCTCTTACCACCTTAGACTTAAGGAAAGTTCTGGTTTCCCCTCTTTTCAATTGAATCCCCTGCATGCACAATATTAATGATGAAAAAGTGTTTGTTTTTTCTACTCTTAGCCGGATTAATTCAGTGTGGCCCCAACCAAGGTCCAGAGGCTGCGCCTTCGCCGTTTATGCTGAATCCCACTTTGCCGGTGGAACGAACACCAACTCCTCCACAACAACTTCTGATCGTCGGCGACTCACTGTCTTCAAACACGCCTTTTTCGCATACACTTATTGACGACTTTTCTGAATTCAACAAACGCTGCCCGGGCGTGACAACAGAATATAAAAAAGTGGCATCCTTTGCTCTACCAAGCAGTTCACCCCGCCACATGGTCGCCCACTCTGGGAGCAACCGCGATTGGTTATGCCGGCAAAAAAGAATTTATCGCAACAACACCGCTGCAGACATATCTGGAGACCAATTTTGCCAATCCATTGGACAGCGCTCCCCTTTTGAAAAACTCGTGGATGATGAAAGCCCCACCGACGTTATTATCGCTCTTGGCACCAATAGCTTAGCTTTCAGTGGCGACTTTATCGTCGCCCGCGTCAACGATATGTTGTCTCAGCTTCCCGACAACGCACGCTGCTTTTGGGTCGGTCCGACATACGTGAGCGCAAAATACCAAAACAAACTGAAGAAGGTAGAGGCCGCGATTATTGAAGCATTGGATTCTAGTCCCATTGCCTGTCAGTACATTCCCACTTACGAGGCCATGAAAAACCAAACTCAGTGCTCTCGCTTTTATATCAGCGACGGAATCCATCACACCCGCTGTGGCTCAGAGATATGGGCCGATGAAGTCTTTTCTAGAATCTGTTCCCTTTATTGATGACGACAAAGGTTCTAATCGTTTTGCGCAAATGCAAACGTGTCCTAAATTAGAGACCCCCTCTGTCACTCACTATGGCCCTTGCGCTGACAGCGAGCCCCCTTACTAAGGCCACCTCGGGCGCCTGACGATTAAGCTTATCAACCTCGTCACCTCTTTACGGTGACGATGACTCATAATAGCACCACCTCCTCTAAAAATTAGATATGACGAATTCGTCGCGACGAACATCTTACGGCTTTGCGGGGCCGACGGGCTCAATCTCTACAATTCTTTTGGTGGTAACACCTTATATTCATTTCATTTCTTGAATTAAAAATCAGATTTCCTAAAGCGTTTCGTCACAAAAAAATTAGACGCTTTTAAAGCAAACGAAACATGGCCATGTTTTGACGATCCCAACCTCAAGCAGTACCTCACAGTCACAAACGTTAGTCATTTTGACTTAAAAAACAACATCCGTAGGAGGGATCAATGAAAACAATTATCGTAATGATAGCCATGATGGTGACATCATCTGCTTTCGCAATCGACTATCAAGACCGTGCCGAAGACCTATTTGATAGCATGACGGCAACACAAGCCTATGCTTCTAACCAATTCACTAAGCGTCACTGGAACCGCAACCTTCCAGGTACGTCTACTTGGATGGGCCCATCAAACATTTGCATCAGCGGTAACACTATTAAAACTGTACAGCCTCTTGAGATCTGCACAGAGTGGCAAGTAAATCTAAAAGAGAGCTCTTTTGGAAAAATGTATAAGTCTTTTTCTTCACAAGGCCGCGCCAACGACTACGCCGAAGAAAGCAGCAATGCTCGTGGAAGCGCTTATTGCGTATCTTCTTATAAGAACTACTACAGCCACCCTATCAACTGGCAAGAGCGTGGTTGTGTTCTTTGGGAAGTTAAAAGAGACGACTACGGTCCAAAAACTTTTAAATCTGAAGCTCGTGCTGACCGTTACGCTGACGAAAACAGTGGCGCCAAAGGTTCACCTTACTGCGTTCAAGAAGGCTTGATTTCTTACAGCTTCAACACCACTTTCAAAGTTGATTTCTTCAGAAAAACAGCTCACGATCGCTTTGCTAGTGACAAAAAAGTTGGTTCACACACTTACACTTACCAGTCTTGTGCCAACGACGATTTGACTCCTGTTCCTGCTTACTAATAAAAATATCAGGAAGAGTTTGGAAGGCCTTCAGGATTTGTCCTGCGGGCCTTTTTGCATTTTAAAAACCATCACCAAAGCTGACAGATGGTTCTAATGCCAAAAATGTTCTGTTTTATTTTTCCGACAAATTTTCCATGACTTTATAGCCAGCCCCCAACAAGGGAAGGTCATCATGATTGGCGGAAATCTCGATGTCTGGCAAAGGCATTCCAGATTCAACTCGATCTTCAAGGATTTGTGCCATCACCGACTGAGTTCGATTGAGAAAAAACGGTGAGGCCACCATGGCAAAACCGCCGGCAAACACAAATTTTTTCGGAAAATAGACCAAATAAAGATTACTCAACGCTACCGCCATTCTCTGACTGTACCCTTGCCAAAGCAAGGTCACGGCCGCATCGTCGTTTTCGGAAAGGCGAATCAAATCGGAACCAGTCAACTCTCGCCCTAATTTTTGTCCAACACGTTTTGAAAAATGATATCCCGACAAATACGATTCCATCGTTGGAAAGTTCCCCATCGGTGTCTGGTAATGAGGATCGGGCTCGTCGGCAATTAAAAAGTGTCCAAGCTCAGGGTGCATGCTCTGACCGCCACGAGCCAGTTCACCATTGACAATAGCACCAATACCCAAACCAGTTCCTAAGGTTAACACCACAAGGTCTTTCACTCTCTCTTTTTCGAAATGCTTATATTGCCCGAATGCTGTTAATGCCGCATCGTTGTCGACGACAACCGGAAGACCGAGCTTTTCACTAAGATCCTTTTTGATTTCAAATCGCAACCACGAATCATCGCCGTTGCCGAGGTTCGCTGGATTGAGAATGCGTCCATTCACCACATCGACTGGGCCAGCCGTTGAAACTCCCACGCCTCGTAAATCATAAGATCCCATCAGCCGTGACATTTGATCACTGAGTGTGTCGATAAAAGAGGGTGCCGTCACCTTGGGTGTCTCGCAAGACTCCACCTCGCTGAGGTGGTAACCATCCCAGACGGCCGATCGAATTTTAGTACCCCCGATATCGAGAACACCATATTTTTCACTTTGCGCCATGCAAAGATTTTATCTCGAACTTCCCCAGAAACAAATAAGGGATTTTGGAACACAGAGCCATCAAAGCCTTGATTGACCCCTCTCCCCGGCCCGCCTAGGCTTTTAAAGGTTTTTGAGTCATTAAAGGGGGCCTTATGGAAAGCTTATTATTTGATCACAGAGGACTGATTCAACGAGGAAAAGGTTTTACTTTCGACGACGTCTTGCTGGTTCCTGCCAAGTCTGAAATGCGATCGCGAAGAGATCCAGAGCTGCGCGCCCCTTTAACTAAAAACAGAATGATTGATATGCCAATGATTTCGGCCAATATGGACACCATCACTGAGGCCAACATGGCCATTGCTATGGACCAGCAAGGTGGTTTTGGAATCATTCACCGATTCATGACCGTTGAAGACCAAGTCAACGAGGTTAAAAAAGTCAAAGACTCCGGCGCCAACAACATAGGCGCCTCAATTGGCGTGAGCACTGAAAGTCAGGATCGCGCCCATGCTCTTGTTGCTGCTGGTGTTAATGTGATCACGATTGATATCGCCCACGGACATTCGGTACAGATGCTTGAAACCCTAACTTGGCTAAAAAAGGAATTTCCCGACGTGGATGTTATTGCCGGAAACGTTGCCACACCTGAAGGCACTCGTGATTTGATCGAAGCCGGAGCCGACGCCATCAAGGTGGGCATCGGGCCAGGCTCTATGTGCACGACCCGAATTATTACCGGCTGCGGAGTCCCCCAGCTGACCGCCATTGCCTTATGCGCTGAGGCGGCTCGCGAAAAAGGAATTCCTGTGATCGCTGACGGAGGAATTAAGTCCTCAGGTGACATTGTTAAAGCTTTGGCCGCTGGGGCTTCGACTGTGATGCTTGGTAGTATTCTGGCCGGAACTATTGAAACTCCCGGACTGATTCAACATGGTCAAAAGCAATACCGTGGGATGGCATCACGAGCAGCGCAAGACTCTTGGCGCGGTGGGGTACCAACGGGCATGGCTCCTGAAGGCGAAAGCACTAAAGTTTTTATCAAAGGCCATCTTAGTGATGTGCTTGGAGAACTGGCTGGTGGTTTACGCAGTGGAATGACATATATCAATGCCATGGAGCATGACCAAATTATGGAGAAAGCCCGTTTTATGGAAATGACACCCATGGGGATGAATGAGTCCAGAGCTCACGGGGTTTGAGTGTCAAAGTCTTAAACAGCTTTTTCCTTCTTACAAGAAACCTTGTTTAAAAGCTTCAAAGCCTGTTAAATGTAAACGTGGTGATGTTTGTTGCTTTTCTTATTTTAATCTCGCCCCTCTCGGCCTGGTCGAACCCTAACCAGCCGGACGCAGTCACACCGATCGAGGGCGACCTAAAGATCCCAGAAAATTATCTGAAGAAAAAAAACCTTCTTGAAAAACAAGATCAAGTCATCCCATTCGAGGCCAGCAAAACGACGTCTCCAGGGGCTTTTGGAGGCAAGATTCTTGAATATCATCTGGCAGATGTTATTGGAAACAATCAATTCAAACCGTTAAAAAGTGTGCAGTCCCTTGAAAAGGCGGTCAATAGTAACACACAAGTGGAGTCGAAAGGCTTTAAAATGAAATCAAAGTTGGATGTGAATCGATTGAAGGCCGAGGTCGACATTGAAACCTTTGTTAACACAAAGGTTTGGACTGAAAACTCCTTCAAAACTTTACGAGCCCAGATGGACTTATACAAGATCGAAAACGCGATGATCAGTCTACAAAATAAAACCGACAAAGAAGACACCCGCACCTATCTTAATATTGAAAAAACTTGGTGAGCCACTTAGACTTGTAGTCCATGCAACAGGTCCACAACACAGAACAGGCCGTTCGTCGCCTCCTTGATGAAGTCGGCAACAAAATTGTCATCGCCACCCCACTGGGGGTTGGCAAGCCGAATCACTTCCTAAATAAACTTTATCAAACAGCTAAGGCCAACCCCGAGATTGAGTTGACAATTTTAACAGCGCTCAGCCTCAATCCACCGAAAGGTAAAACCTCGATCGAAAAAAGTTTTTTACAGCCGATGACGGAAAGGGTGTTTGGTTCCTACCCTGATCTTGAATACGAAATCGATCGCACAGAAGATCGACTTCCCAACAATATTGAAATTATTGAGTTTTATTTTCAGGCCGGTAAATACAAATACAATGGCAACGCTCAACAAAATTATCTTTCCAGCAATTACACTCATGTGGTTCGAGACATTGCGTTTCGAGGCGTCAATGCCATTTGCCAGCAGGTTGTCGCCGATATTGACAAGCAAAATCCGATTCTCAGTTTAAGCTGCAACCCCGACCTGACAATTGATCTAGATGAAATTTGCAAATTGCAAAAACGCCCCCTGTTTAAGGTGGCCCAGATCAATCCCGACCTTCCTTTCATGTACGGTGAATCGATTGTTGGAAATAATTTTTTTGATGTCATTATTGATAACCCCAAAGAGTACTTCCCGGTTTTTGCGCCTCCCAAGATGTCGGTTCCTGATGCCGATCATATGATCGGACTTCACGCCTCGACTCTGATAAAGGATGACGGCGAGATTCAAATAGGCATAGGATCCCTGGGGGACGCCCTGGTTTACAGTCTGTGTTTACGACAGAATGATAACAAGCTTTACCAAGGTCTTCTTAAAGATCTTGAAATCGACGACGCCTTTTTTCCACTGATAAAAAAGTCCGGAGACCTCCTCCCCTTCCAGAAGGGCTTGTTTGCAGCCACCGAAATGCTTTGCGATAGTTTCGCGGAGCTTTACAAACACAAGATTTTAAAAAAGAAAGTGTTCGATTCTGTGGTTATTCAAAGACTGCTTAACGCAGAACGAATCACCGAAGATTTTGCAAATGACATCCTTGACGAACTCATCGCCGAACGCGCCATTCACGCTCACCTCACTGAAAAAGACTATCTGTTTTTAAAAGAGTTTGGGATTTTAAAAGAGAACTGTGATTGGAAAAACCAAAAATTGATTCTTCCTGATGGAGAGGCCATCTTACCCCATCTTGACAACCAAGAAATTCACCGAAAAATAAAAACTCAGGCGTTGGGCTCTCGTCTTCGCAATGGCGCCGTCGCTCACGGTGGTTTTTTTATCGGCCCCCGCAATTTCTACCAATTTCTTAAGGACCTCCCCGTACCCGAACGGAAACTGTTTCGCATGAAGCGGATCTCACAAATCAATCATCTCTATGGTCACGAAGAGATTGATCGCCTGCAGCGCACTCATGGTCGCTTTGTTAACACCTGCATGAAAGTCACACTCAATGGTTCTGCCAGTTCGGATGCTCTTGAAAACGGTCAACAGATATCGGGAGTCGGCGGTCAGTACAACTTCGTAGCCATGGCTCATGAACTTCCCGATGCCCACTCGATTTTACAATTGCGAAGTACACGTTACAATCGACAAGGAAAGCTAGAGTCCAATATCGTATTTAACTACGGCAACTGTACGATTCCACGGCATTTGCGAGACGTGGTTATCACCGAGTATGGGATCGCTTATTTGCGTGGAAAAACAGATTCGGAAGTGGCCGCTGCTTTAATAAAAATAGCCGACTCCCGCTTTCAAGAACAATTGATCGAGCAGGCGATTGTAGCTAAAAAATTGCCTGCTAATTTTCAATTACCCCCGCGTTTTTGCAAAAACTTGCCTCAACGCTACCAAAAAGTGCTAAGCAACCTCAAAGAGCAAGGCCTTTTCCCCGCTTTTCCATTTGGAACCGACCTGACCGATGAAGAGATTAAGCTAGGACGCGCTCTAAAAAAGCTGCAGCGCCTACAGCGCAGGCGCTTCGACATATTCCTGCATATCTGTCAGTCTTTGTGGCAAGCCCAACCCAACCCGAGCGAAAAAAAGCTCTTAGAAAGACTTCAGCTATCATCGCCAACCACCTGGAAAGATTGGATTATTCGCCAAGCTCTTGTGCGCACCCTGCGCCACCCCTGAATCAGCTATTCATAAAACGCATAACATTCATTGTAATTAAGAATTTGTCTTACAAACCCTGAATGTGGTGTTTTGAAATCGAGCTAGAAAACATCTTCGCGATGTCACATTTCAGAAACAAAAGCGAAAGATGAAACAGAAAGTAACTAAACACAACTCTACATATTTAAGGGGGAGAGAATGTTAAGAATCGTAATGACACTCACATTTTTAATCATCAGTGGATCGGCCTGGGCCACACCGACGGCCGAGCAGCCCGACCGCGCCGTCGACTTTTACAACTTAGAGAATAAACTGGGACTTAAGGGCTTTGATCCTGTGGCCTATTTCGGAGACGATGGTGGCCAAGCTCTTGAAGGTGACCCCGCCATTGCCACCACCTACGGAGACGTCATGTATCGCTTCATCAGTGAAGAAAATCGTGACCTCTTTCTTGAAAATCCTACAAAATATGAGCCCACTTACGGCGGCTGGTGTGCATGGGCCATGGCAAATCAGGCTTACGCTGATATTGATCCTATGTTATATACGCGACACGGCGACCGCATGCACTTTTTCATCAGCCGAGGGGCCAAAGCACGCTTTGATCAAGCCCTTGAGACAAGAGAGCAGGACGCCGACAATTTCTGGAAAAGCGAAAGCGGCGAAGAGCCACGCAAGTAATTTTTAAATCCTTTGAGGGGGGCTTTAAAATGTTTCGATTATTTTTATTGATCGGTCTCAGTATTATACTAATAAACTGTGGCAACTACACAAACATAAAGGCCCCTTTTGATGACAAACAAATGGGTGGCGGTCAAAACACAACCACAGAAACTGATTTGGATTTCGCCACAATTAAGCGAGAAATACTCGACGACAGCT
>CAXRIX010000141.1:0-24752 GCA_964230555.1 Bdellovibrionales bacterium | reverse complement strand
GAGCAACTTTGTAAAAAAGGTGTTGAATCAGCTCAGGCCGACGGACGTAAAACCGTCATGGCTCGTGACATCGTCATTGACCATCTTTAATTAAGTTAGCTTTATTGTGCGTTTTTTCTTTAAGCCCTTGTCGGATCGGCAAGGGCTTTTTATTTGTCTAAATTCTGTTGCAGGTCATCCCAAGACCAAACTGTAACACCCAGTTTTTCAGCTTTATCCAGCTTACTACCCGCTTTCTCGCCGGCGACAAGAACACTGGTTTTTTTGCTTACCGAAGACCCAACCTGTCCGCCTTGCATTCGAATTAAGTCCTGAACTTCGTTTCTCGGAATAGGTAAAGTTCCCGTCACTACAAAACTCATTCCCTGAAGCGCTCCAGAGCCTTTGTGGGGTCCAGACTCAAGCACTTTGGGTTGAACGCCGACATTGATGAGCTCTTTGACTTCTTTTTGGAAATCCGTCTGTCCAATCGCCGTCATTATACTTGTGGCGACTTTGGGTCCAATATCAGGAAGGTTGATAAGCTCTTCATGGTTTGTCTTAAGAAAGTTATCTGTAGTTTTGAAGTTTTGCGCCAAAATTCTGGCCGTCTGTTCGCCGACAAATCGAATACCTAGGCCATAAATTAACCGATGCAGATCAGTATCTTTACTTTTTTCTATACTCTCTAATAAGTTTTGAGTGGACTTTTCTCCCTGTCGATCAAGAGCAATGATGTCGTCGTACTTAAGCTTATATATATCCGAAAACTTGTTGATTAATCCTTCGCCGAAAAAGATTTCAATTAAGCGTGACCCCAGTTTATCGATATTCATAGCATTTCGAGATACGAAATGTTTTAGACTCTCCATCATAACTGAAGGACACAGGCTGTTGACACATCTTTTAACCACTTCGTCTTCAAGTTTTTCAACCGGCTGACCACAGGTGGGGCAATGATCGGGAATGGTGAAGGCCGGTGCGCCCTTTTTTCTCTTTTCTTTAACAACAGATAAAATTTCCGGAATCACATCTCCGGCCCGATGGACTATAACGGTGTCCCCTTTTCGAACATCTTTACGATCAATTTCATCTTGGTTATGGAGAGTCGCGTGAGTGATTGTAACACCACCCACTGACACAGGATTCATAATTGCCACTGGTGTCAAAGCTCCAGTTCGGCCGACTTGTACTTGTATATCTTCAACAATGGTTTGGGCTTGCTCGGGTTTAAACTTAGCCGCGAAGGCCCAGCGTGGACTGCGGGCTATGTTTCCTAAGCTTCGTTGTAAAGAAAAAGAGTTCACCTTGACGACAATTCCATCAATCTCAAAAGGTAAATCATGGCGAAGTTTTGCAATAGTATTGTAATATTCAATAACCTCTTCAGCACCATGGCAGAGAATTGAAAGGGCGGAGTTTTTAACTTTTGATTGACTGACCGGCATGATGGGAAGACCCATCTCACCGATACTTTTTTCAAACTCTAGCTGTGACGAAGGATCAAACCCCACTTCGTATCCAAGCGAGTAGCAGAACATTTTTAAGTTACGTTCTTTGGCAATTCGAGAGTCGAGCTGCCGTATCGTGCCGGCTGCAGCGTTTCGAGGGTTTGCGAACGGGGGCAGGCCTTTCTCATCATGAGCATTATTGATTCTTAGGAACTCCTCTTTAAAAAGTAGTATCTCTCCTCGGATATCTAAGCGCTTCGGCAACGATTTACCCTTAAGCTTTTCCGGAACGTTATCAATTGTTTTAACATTGTTGACCACATTTTCGCCGGTGGTTCCGTCGCCTCGAGTGATGGCGCGGACCAAGAGACCATTTTCGTAAACCAACTCCATGGCCACACCGTCATATTTAGGAGAGCAAAAAAACTCGATCGGTGATTCATCATTAATTTGTCTTTGAATTTTCTTTTCGAACTCCAAAATTTCATCTGCAGAATAGGTGTTCTGTAGGGAGAGCATGGGGACTTCGTGCTCAGCCTTTTCGAAAGCCTCTAAAACGGCACCGCCCACCATTTGTGTCGGAGAGTCTTCTGCGACAAGATCGGGAAATTCGGACTCCAATTGCAAGAGCCTTTCAAACAACTGGTCATATTCGAAATCGGAGATCTCGGGTTGGTCGAGCGTGTGGTAAAGCTTATTGTGTTTTTTGATCTGCTGAGACAGCTCAGCAATCTTGGCTTTGGCGGTCTTTTTTGTCATTTCGCGATTATGTGAGCGAGGGCAGTTTGGGTCAACAGAAGATGCATCGGGCGTGTGCCAAATAGCGAAATACAGAAGTTTGGCGGCTATAATTTTTTTAAGCAATTAGTCCAAAGCGACAGCAAGGTTATTTTTAATCGTCTTTGCCAGTGTATTGTCTGGCTGCGAGGCTTGAACAGCCCCGAAAAATGTAGAGACCGGTTGAATCGCCAACGAACCCAACTCTACAGATTTGGAATGATGACTGAAATTTAAGGCAACTCGGCCTGGTGATTTTTCAAAGGGTTCGAAATACTTGGTTTCTATAACATAGCTCCCTTGGGGGGCTTTCACGGGGGGTCTGGCCTTTTGTACGGCTGGTTTAGAGCCTGAAGGAATTTTGGAAGTTGCGGCACATCCTAATGACATTAACAAAATAAGAATCGAGCCGAGGCGACAAAGGGGAATCAGGGTCAGCAACCTCTTTTGGTCCTCTCTGTAGGCATTCCCGAAATTTCCATGGACGCTGAACACAGTCACTCCTTTTTTTGAGTAAAATTGAACAATATACTAACCACTGTAAACGAGTCAGAGATGAAAATTCTTCCCAATATTGTTTGAACATTGTGAATATTTATAGATTTCTCGAAGACCATTCGAGTCTCGTGTCGAAGATAAAAATTGCGGAAAATGGCTGAGACCGGGCTTCCCACTTTTGAAATGAAATATGTTTTATCCTTAAGCAAAAAACGCTATATTGTAGTCCCTATGGAGGCAATCATTGGCAGCAAAATACAATATTCAAGCCATTGCGGATTTGGCGTGTCTAAAAATTGAAGATAAGGATTTAGGTGCTTTCGAAAGGCACTTCGAGAAAATTTTAGAGTACTTTGCAACCCTAGAAGGTGTTGATACTTCAGGAGTGGATCCTATGATCACTCCCCATGGTATCCAAAGTCCCCTGCGCGCTGACCAGGTGAAGCAAGAATTATCAGTGGAGAAAATTCTAGAAAACGCTCCTGAGGTTAAAGACTCCCTCTTCAAAGTCCCACCGGTGGTGTAGAGTGTTCAAAAAGCAATCTGTTAGCGCCTACTCGAAAAAAGTAAGGGCCCGAGAAGCATCCGCCGAAAAAACAGTAACCCAACTTATCGACGGCCAGCGAGAGCCGAATAAAAAATTAAATGCGATTTTGGAAATCAATGAACGCGCTTTACAAAGAGCTAAAGAGGTCGATGAGGGGCGCTTTGATAAGGGACGTCTCACTGGCGTTCCCATATTGGTCAAAGACAATTTCTGTGTCGCCGGGCAGTCGGCGACAGCGGCCTCACGAATTCTTGAAAACTTTAAACCTCCTTATACGGCCCACTGTATCCAGCGTCTCGAAGACGAAGGGGCGATTATTATAGGTAAAACAAATATGGATGAGTTTGCCATGGGCTCTTCCAATGAAAATTCATTTTTTGGCCCCTGTAGGAATCCTTGGAATTTGGATTATGTCCCAGGTGGTTCCAGCGGGGGTTCAGCAGCTGCGGTTGCGGCCGGACTGGCTCCAATTTCAGTAGGGTCTGATACCGGGGGATCCATTCGTCAGCCCGCCAGCTTCTGTGGCGTGGTGGGAATTAAACCGACTTACGGAGCGGTTTCTAGATATGGAATGATCGCGTTTGCCTCCTCTCTTGATCAAGCAGGCACCTTCGGTCGAAGTGTCGCCGACGCGGCTTTGGCCTTAGAGGTTATGATCGATCACGATACACGGGACGCGACAAATGTGAGGACCCCTTTCGCAACGCTATCAACAAACAAGTCTCTACCGTTAAAGGGTGTTCGCGTCGGAGTTGTAAAAGAATATATGGCGGCTGATTTAAACAAGGAGCTGCGCGAGGCCATTGAGGGGAATATTGAAACCCTAAAGCAGCAGGGATGTGAAATCGTTGATGTGAGTCTCCCTCACACCGATTACGCTATCCCCGTCTACTACTTAGTTGCAGCCAGTGAAGCCTCAAGTAATCTTTCTCGTTATGACGGAGTTCGGTATGGTTTGCGAGACTTGAGTTCGCCGACAGATGAGCCCCTACAAGATTTAAATGACTTTTACAAAAGAACTCGTAGTCATGGTTTTGGCGACGAAGTGAAACGTCGTATTTTATTAGGTACATTTTCGTTGTCAGCAGGCTATTTTGATGCCTTTTACGCCAAAGCTTGCCAAGTGAGGCGCCTTATTTCCGACGACTTCAAAAACGCTTATGAAAAATGTGATTTCATAGTCGGGCCGGTTTCGACAGCACCGGCCTTCAAGATGGGTGAGAAGAAAGATGACCCGATTTCTATGTATTACAATGATATTCTAACAACGCCAGCGAGCTTGGCTGGACTGCCCTCCATGAGCCTCCCACTCGGTTTGAGTAGCGAAAGGCTTCCATTGGGTTTACAGGTGATCGCTCCCCCATTCCACGATGATAAAATGGTGATGTTTGCGAATGCTCTAGAAGAATTAATTGGATTTACGGAGGTCTGCAATGTCTAGCGAATACGATGTTGTCATTGGCCTGGAGATACATGCTCAACTGGCGACTCAATCCAAATGTTTTTCAGCAGCGTCGACCGATTTTGGCTTGGGCCACAATGAAAACGTATCAGCTGTTTGCGCTGGCATGCCGGGAACTTTGCCGGTTCTCAATGAGCAGGCTGTTGAGCTATCTCTGAAAACAGCTCTAGTTTTAAACTGCGATGTTCAGAAAACATCAGTGTTTGCACGCAAACAGTATTTTTATCCCGATATGCCAAAGGGTTACCAAATTTCTCAATACGATCGTCCGATTGCGCTCAACGGCTACGTTGATTTCTATCTTGATGGTGAAAAAAACCGTGTTCAACTGGAGCGTGCCCACATGGAAGAAGATGCCGGCAAGTCGACTCACTTTGGGGAGTACACGTTGATTAATTTGAATCGTGCTGGCATTCCCCTTTTAGAAATTGTTTCCAGGCCCGAAATTAAAAGTGCAAAACAAGCCGCGGCTTATGCGCGAACTGTGCGCCAGGCTTTACGATATGCAGAAGTTTGCGATGGTAACCTTGAAGAGGGTTCGTTGCGATGTGATTGCAACGTGAGTATTAAACCGAAGGGGCAAGTCGAGCTGGGCACAAAGGTTGAATTAAAAAACATTAACTCATTTCGCTTCATTGAAAAAGCTTTGGATTATGAAATACAAAGGCAAATCCAATGTAAAATGATCGGCGAACCGATCGTACAAGAGACAAGACTTTATGATTCTGTGAAAAACAAAACCTTTTCAATGCGCATGAAAGAAGAGGCCAATGATTATCGATATTTTCCAGAGCCTGATTTATTACCATTAGTGTTGCAACAAGAAGACATTGAGAGGATCAAGAAAACTCTTCCTGAACATCCGACCCGCCGCTATGAACGCTTTGTCGAAGAATTAAAACTTAAGCCTGAAGACAGCGAGCTTTTAACTTCGGAAAAAGCATTAGCCGATTTTTTCGAGGATGTGGTGGCAAAAATTGGCAACAGTCAGCTTGTTTGTAACTGGGTCACAGGCGAATTTTTACGACTTTTCAATGATGATGAATCGGCGACGTGGCGAAATTTTCCAATGTCTGTATCGGCCTTTTCTGAATTGCTTGAACAGGTGTCGAATAAAACAATATCGGCCAATCAAGCTAAAGAAGTTTTAGAAGATATGTGGAAAACGGGCCAGTCGGCCTCAAAAATTATTAAAGACAAAGGCTTAGAGCAAATTACCGACGATTCACAGATTGAAAAACTCGTTGAAAAAGTTTTGAGTGAGAATCAAGATAAGGTTTCCGAATATCAAAGTGGCAAAGACAAACTTTATGGTTTTTTTGTTGGGCAAGTGATGAAAGCTTCTAAAGGTCAGGCTAGCCCAGAGGTCGTGAACCGATTGTTGAAAGAAAGGCTTAAAAAATGAAATTTTTTATTCTGGTGATGTCTTTTTTGGTACTAGCAAAAGATGAGCCACTAAAGAAAATTGACATTCAGTTCAAGAACGGCAAGAAGCTGGAAGTTGAGGTGGCGCAATCTTTTTCAGAAAGATACCAAGGTTTAATGCACCGACAATCACTGCAGAAAAATGCTGGCATGCTTTTTGTTTTCGATCGGCCACAGAAATTAAGTTTTTGGATGAAAAACACCTATATCCCGCTATCGATCGCCTATATTGATGAGGATAAAACCATTAAAGAAATTTATGAAATGAAAGCACAAAGCTTGTTAGAAAGAACTCAGCACACAGAGGACTATCCCAGCCAGTGCAACTGCTTGTACGCTCTTGAAGTCAACCAGGGGTGGTTTAAAGAAAATAAAATCAAAGTCGGCGACGTTCTACGTTTCGACCTGCCACCACAATAACAGCTCGACTATCGTTTTGATTTAGGACCTTTGGCTGATACCAATTCTGCCATCCCCGGTTTATTTTTCCTAGACCGTAGTCTGAAAACAGTTGTCTGGGTCGGGGATTGTTTCAGATTCGTTCAAGATTTCGCCCGGTTATGATCTAATAGTGATGTCAGGATGACCATAGATAGAACTGAGGATACAGCTATGAAAAAATCAATCTTACTAATTGTTCTCGCACTCTTTTTCTCAATGAACATCACCGGTTGTTCTTTGTTTTCTTCTGGAGAAGAAGATGCAGAGACGGCAACCATGGCAGAGTCTGGCGACTTTGCTGAAGGCAATGATGAGTTCGCGAGCGACGAGTTCGAAATGGGAGACGCTGAGGGCGCCAACTTTGAAGGTGACGACTTCGATGCCGAAGCTATGGCTAGCGAAGGTGCAGACGACTTTGGCGACTTTGCTGGTGAAGATGTCGAGGTGGAAGACAACTTCGGAGACGCTTACCCCGACGACGAATTCGGCAACACCGAGGCCGCTGGAACTGAAGTCGCTGGAATGGATGGCGGAATCGGCAGTGACTTTGGAGACGATGATTTTGGAGATGGCTTCGATGATGGATTTGGTGATGAGGCCGCGGCAGGGGCCACGGCCGGCGCAGCCGCTACAGACGAATTTTCAGAGAATTATATAGATGATTCGAGTTTCGCGAGTACCGAAGATGAAGTCGACGATGCTTTTGGCGACGATCTTGGTGGTGGGGCTGCCGACGATGGCCTCTTTGTGGACGCTGGGGGCGGAATTCCTGATTCGACGATGACCGCCAATCAGGAGGAAGATCTATTTGGAACCGACACTTTAGAACCAGTTGTTGATACTCCTTCTTATGCCGACACTTCTTATGACACCGGATACGATGCTGGTGGTTTTGATGCTCCTCTTGGATCTATGGGATCCGACGGAACGGTTCCTGTTAAAAAGATGAAGCCAGCGGCTTACAAGCGTGCTGGTGGAAACGTTAACCGTTTGTATGTCGTACGTCCTGGCGACAACATGGATACAATCGCTGAAAAAATCTATGGTTCGACTGCAGAAGCCGAAAAACTCTATAGCTACAACTCCCATCATCGTGGACGGACATTGGATGTTGGTGACAAAGTTTATTACGAGTCTCCAAATAATCCCAATGACCAGAGCATGATGACTTATTATGAAGACAACAATTTATCCCCCTCTTATTACACATCTCAAGAGGGCGACAATATTCGCAAGGTAGCCAAAAACTTATTGGGTCACAACCGCAGCTGGATGGAAATCTATGCCACCAACAGCAACCTTGAATCCAAAGGTCGAGTTCCTGCAGGGCTACAGATCCGTTATTGGCCAGAAGGAACGGCTGGTCAGACGATGGCGATGAATGAGACTCCAGAGCCAGAACCGATGCCTGTTGTTGAGCCTGAGCCGATGCCCGAGCCCGAGCCCATCGCTATGGATGAGCCCACCGAGATGCCGGATCCTGAGCCAATTGCAATGGACGATCCTGGTGTGCCTGATATGGATGAACCGACGGAAATGGCCAACTTGGATGAGCCCGATGCATTGGGAGAGCCCGAAGAGATGACGCCTCCTCCTGCGATGGGGGCAGCGAACACACCTCCACCACCACCGCCAACAGCGCAACAGCCGGTGGCGCCGCCACCGCCGCCTTCAGCGGGTCCAAAGCCAATGAAAAAGCCATCTCCGCCGAAGGTTTCAGGTGGTCCTGTGTCGAACGATCCATTGGCGGCGATAAGTGGCGATGACAATATGATCATGGGAGCCTTGGGAGGACTTCTTCTTCTTGCGGCAATTATCATGCTGATTTTTATACGCCGAAGTCGCGCCAAGCGAGTGAACTTTTCGCAGACGCAGGTTTAATTATAAATCTTTAGCCAGTAATACGAATAAAAAAAGGAACCCTAAGGTTCCTTTTTTTGCATCAGGTTTTCAATGAGCATTAACTCACTTTAGAAAAAATCTCGTCTAGAACATTTTTGTTTTTACTGCGGCGGCCTTTTACAAAATACATAAGGTCGTCGACAATTTGGACGTCGCGATTGTTATCGGGGTGAAACTCGAGGCCACAACCGTGCTCACTCAGCCATACCACCGATGCGTTCAGCGTCCGTTCACGTCCACTGACTTTAAAGTGAATATTGATTTTATCGTTGATCGCGATTTCATCTGAACGATGAATTAAAAAAGCCCCCGTTAGGCTGATGTTTTTAAGGTCCCCATAGTCTGATTTTCTTGAGTAATTCTTGCGAAACTCAATGGGTAGCTGCAAAGGCAAGCGCGGCGCAGGTTTTTCCATCATAAATGTCCTCCATCTTTCAAAATTCTATTCGGACAATTGTTTCGATTTAATAAGGGATTTGGTTATGTTTTATACATTTGTGGGGGATTTTGTTTCAGTTAGAAACAAGTTTAGGAGTGCTGTTCAGAAGATCGACAAACAACTTGACTCATTGTATCATATTGAAATATCACTTTCAGTCGGTAAAGAATTTGGCTAATCTGCCGAAGTTATAGAATAACCGTCCAAATTCCCATATTAAGCAAAACTGGAATTATTTAACAATTATCGAATTTAAAGCCTCACTTATCCTTACCAATCCAAAATCAACGGAGTTTTTGTATGTCAGATGCTGATGTTGTCGAAGAAAAAGCCTCAAAAAGCGACACCCCTAAAGAATCGGCCAAAGAGAAATCAGAGCCTCAACAGCGTCGTTCGCGATCAAAAGACGACAACAACGGTCGGCAAAGGCGAAATCAACGAAACAGTAAGCATAAAGGACGGGGTGGGCGAAGTCGGAGCCAGAAACAGGATCCGAATGCTTCGGATGATTCCATACCGCCGGTGGCTGGTGCCTCAGAGCCCATTGATCTTTCTGATGTGGAACTGACAGATGAAGAAAAGGCCGCGTTAAGCTCCAAGGGTCTGAAAACAAAAAAAATTGAAGAGGTTATTGAATTAGCCCAAAAACTTAAAATTGAAAATGCAGCCGGATTGCGTCGGCAAGAATTGGTTTTCGAAACTTTAAAACGAGCGGCCCAGCTTGTTGATGTGTTTGGAGATGGTGTTCTTGAGATCTTACCTGATGGTTACGGATTCTTGCGTAAACCGGATTATAACTACCTGCCCGGGCCTGATGATATTTACGTGAGTCCATCACAAATTCGACGTTTTGGTCTGCGCACAGGGGATACCGTTAGTGGAACCGTTCGTCCTCCCAAAGAAGGGGAGCGTTACTTTGCGTTATTAAAAGTGGAAGAGCTTAATCATCAGCCTCCCATGAAATCGAAAGAAAAAATTCTATTTGATAACTTAACCCCACTTTATCCAGAAGAGCGATTGAAGCTTGAACATGAGCCTGGGGAATACACCACTCGCGTGGTGGATTTGATGGCGCCTTTAGGTAAAGGACAGCGTGCTTTGATCGTGGCTCCTCCCAGAACAGGTAAAACTGTGCTTTTGCAAGATATTGCGAATGCGATTACGGCCAACCATCCAGAAACACGACTGATCGTTTTACTGATCGATGAGCGCCCGGAAGAAGTCACAGACATGTCGCGAAACGTAAAAGGTGAAGTGGTCAGTTCGACTTTTGATGAGCCACCCACTCGCCACGTTCAGGTTGCCGAGATGGTTTTAGAAAAAGCCAAACGACTTGTGGAGAACAAAAACGACGTTGTTATTCTCTTAGATTCAATCACGCGCTTAGCTCGTGCTTACAACACAGTGGTTCCTCCCTCTGGAAAAATTCTTTCCGGTGGTGTCGACTCCAATGCTCTTCACAAGCCAAAACGCTTTTTTGGAGCGGCTCGAAATATTGAAGAAGGTGGAAGCTTAACAATTATTGCAACGGCTTTGATCGATACGGGCTCACGAATGGACGAAGTGATCTTTGAGGAGTTTAAAGGAACGGGTAATGCCGAGATCCATTTGGATCGAAAACTTATGGAAAAAAGAATCTTCCCTTGCATGGACATCAATAAATCGGGCACCCGAAAAGAAGACCTTTTGATTGAGAAAGCCGATCTCAATCGATTATGGATTCTTCGAAAAGTTTTGGCGCCTATGAACGTTGTCGATTGCATGGAATTTTTATTGGATAAGCTAAAAAATGCCAAAGACAACGCCACATTCTTGTCGGGAATGGGGCAGTAAAATCGGGCCTGATTTGGAGGCATGATGCCAAATCCTATCCCTGCATTTAGTGGGATCCAGGAATACGCGACCTAGATCTGGCCCCTAACCTGTGGAAAACTCTGTGGATCTGGGTGTCATATTGTGCATAACTCCCAAAAATGCCCGAAAAATACAAAAAAGGCTCGACCTTGGGTGGGGCCTGTGTTAGTTTTCCCAATCTTAATGGAGTAACGCGTTATGAAAGCAGAGATTCATCCAACCTATTATACTGATGCCAAAGTGGTGTGCGTCTGTGGAAACACCTTTAATACAGGTTCAACGATGAAAGAGATCAATATTGATATCTGTTCAGAGTGCCACCCTTTTTACACAGGAAAACAAAAGCTTGTGGATACAGAAGGGCGTGTTGAGAAGTTCAAAAAGAAATACGCTAAGTTCTACAAGAAAGACGATAAGCAATAATCTAAACGAAAGCCCTCTATGTTTGATAAACTGGGTGAAGTAGAGAAAAAATACGAATCTCTCTGCCACCAGTTGCAGAATCCAGACGTCGCAAGTGACCAGACCAAGTTTCGTAAGCTCATGCAGGAGCAGGCGGAACTTGAGAAAGTGGTCAAAGTTTATCGTCAATACAAACAGCTTCAACAGACGATCAAAGACAACAAACAAATGATTGCCGAAGAAAAGGACGAAGAGCTTCGCGAGATGGCGCGTGAAGAGCTAAGTGCTGCCGAATCACAAATTGATGAAGTCGAGCAGAAACTTAAGATCAGCCTTCTTCCAAAAGATCCCAATGACGACAAAAACATTATCCTTGAGATCCGAGCCGGAGCCGGTGGCGACGAAGCCAGTCTTTTTGCTGAAGAGCTTTTTACGGCCTACACCCATTTTGCCTCCGGCCTTGGTTTCAAAGCCGAATTGTTGTCGTTTTCTGCTGGAAATGTAGGGGGAGCTAAAGAGATTGTCGCAATGGTCACTGGCGACCAAGTGTACTCCCGCTTGAAATATGAAAGTGGAGTGCATCGAGTACAGCGCGTTCCAAAGACTGAATCTCAAGGTCGGGTGCACACCTCAACGGTCACAGTCGCAGTGATTCCAGAGGCGGAGGACGTCGACGTTTCGATTGATCAGAAAGATATCCGAATTGATGTTATGCGGGCCAGTGGCGCCGGTGGGCAGCACGTGAACACCACAGACTCGGCGGTTCGAATCACCCACAACCCCAGTGGAATTGTGGTGTATTGCCAAGAAGGCAAAAGCCAGCACGCCAACAAAGATCGAGCCATGAAAATTTTAATGTCGCGATTGAAAGATGCGGAAGAGCAGAGAAAAATCAAAGAAGCCTCTGACGCACGACTTTCGCAAATCGGTACGGGAGATCGTTCGGAAAGAATCAGAACCTATAACTTCCCTCAGACACGCGTCACTGACCATCGAATCGGTCTGACATTGCATTCTTTAGATGACGTTATGAAGGGAAACATGTCGCAAGTCATTGAACCCGTTATCGCTCACTACCAAGCCGAGGCATTGAAACAGTCGGAAAACAATGAAGCTTAAGGGGTTGTTCTCCGAAATCAACGAAGACTTTCCCAACCTGGTTGATGATCGCCAACGGGAGATTCAAGATATCGTTTCGTTTCATGGGCAATTGTCATGGAGTGATCTTCATACGAAACCCGAGATGCAACTTCGGTCAGAGGATGTTGAAAAAATTTGGAAAGATTTGCTACGTCTTAATAACGGAGAGCCTTGCGCTTATATTTTAGGCGAGAAAAGTTTTTATAAATCGGAGTTTTTAGTTAAGCCAGGGGTGCTAATCCCCCGACCGGAAACAGAGCTGTTGGTGGAACGAGCTTTAAAAATCACGCCTGAGCCGAAAAGATTTGCCGATTTGGGAGCTGGGACGGGTTGCATCGGCTTATCCCTTGCTAAGGAATGGCCTCATGCCAAGGGCCTTCTTATCGATGACTCCAAAAAAGCGCTGGCCATTTGTCGTGCTAACGTTTCTAAGATGGATCTGAGTAATGTTGAAATTTTAGAAGCTCACATCAATCACGAACACCCTAAGGATCAGGGGCCCTTTGATCTTATTGTCGCCAATCCACCCTATATTGCTCCTAATGATGCGCGGGTGGAGTCATCGGTGGAAAAGTATGAACCTCATCGCGCATTGTACGCCGCCGAAGAGGGGCTGGCTGAAATTCGTCAGTGGCTTTTGTGGGCCGAAACGTCGTTAAACACTGGCGGCCATTACATTTTTGAATTCGGGCAGGGACAGGAATCGAAAATAAGAGACATCATTCCGCAAGACGTGTGGACGATTGTGGAATGTATCGAGGATTATCAGAAAATTCCTCGCTTTTACCTTTTGCGGAAAAGTCGAAATGACTAACTCCATACCCAGTTACTAGGCAAAACTCCCTTTAATTCACCCACAGTCTATACTATTATTAGAGCAGTAGTCGGCCCACTGGGATCGTTATATTGATTAAAAATTCGAAGTAGGAGCGAGCACCGCTGTTCTTTCAACGAAGCAAAAAATCTTACAACTATTAGAATAGAGGACACCCATGGATAAAATGTTAGTAACAGGTGGCGGAGCCCTGAATGGATCAGTCAAAGTCAGCGGAGCCAAGAATTCAGCTCTTCCGTTAATATTTGCGACTTTGCTAGCCCAGGGGAAGCATCGGTTGTCCAATGTCCCACAGCTAAAAGATATTGATTCCGCTATGGCGCTGATGAATGCCTTGGGCTGTAAGACTGAATTTGCTGACAACGTGCTGACTGTGGACGTTGATAGCCAACTGGAAACTTTGGCCCACTATGACCAGGTTCGAAAAATGCGGGCGAGTATTTTAGTCCTTGGCCCTTTGCTGGCTCGTTTTAATAAAGCAAAGGTCAGTTTGCCTGGAGGCTGTGCCATCGGTGCACGGCCTATTGGTATGCATTTGGATGCCTTGAAAAAAATGGGGGCGAGCATCGAAGTGGACGGTGGCTATGTGGTGGCGACAACAGAGGGTCTTAAAGGAACAACTATCGATTTGCCTTTTGCGACTGTGGGCGGCACTGAAAACATTATGATGGCGGCAAGTTTGGCCGAGGGTGTCACCACAATTAACAATGCGGCTCGTGAACCAGAGATTGTGGATCTTGCTAATTACATTACAACCATGGGTGCCCGGGTAGAAGGCGCCGGTTCAAGTTCTATTAAAATTCATGGTGTGTCGCAGTTGCAGGCGGGAACTCATGAGGTGATTGCTGACCGCATTGAAGCCGGAACCTTGGTTATTGCCGGAGCCATTACCAATGGTCATGTGACTGTAGAGAATTGCCGACCGGATCATCTTCTTAGTTTTTTAGAGGCTGTAAAAAACATGGGTGTAAATGTGGAGTGGTCGGAGTCTAGTATAAAAGTTGCCGGCTATGATTCCTTAAAGGCGATCAATGTAACCACCGAACCCTTTCCAGGATATCCGACGGACTTGCAGGCTCAGTTGATGGCTCTGATGACTCAGGCGGAAGGCGTAAGTCAGATCACTGAGAAAGTTTTTGAAAATCGTTTTATGCAGGTTTCAGAGTTATTGCGATTAGGTGCTAAAATTGAAATTGACGACAAGACCGCAAAAGTCACGGGCGCGGCCGGGACACTTGCTGGCGCTCCGGTTATGGCCACGGACTTAAGGGCGAGTGCCAGTTTAATATTGGCCGGTTTGGTGGCAAAGGGAGAGACTCTTGTGAATCGAATCTATCATTTGGACCGCGGATATGAAAATTTAGAAAACAAACTGTCGGCTATTGGCGCAAATATTAAAAGGGTGAAAGAATAATCTGTGAATGAAATTGTTCAATGGCTCATAAGAAATAAACATGGCGAGATCGAAGGGCCAATGACAACCGTGGAGGTTGTTCGGCGCATTCGTTCGGGCGTTTATTATGGTGAAGAGTTTGTTTCACGATACCCCGAGGGTCGTTGGAACCCGATTTCCTATGATGAGAATTTTTTCAATATCCTTTTGGAGGCCTTAGAACAAGAGCTTTTTGAAAAGCCGGAAGAGGCTGTGAAAGAGCGCACCCAAGTGACGGCTCGAATAGAGAACATTAAAAAAGAATTCGAACAAGCACAGGAAAGTAAAGACTCTGACGACAAAACAAAAGTAGAAGAACGCTCCGTCGGCCAGGCCGTTTTCGAAGATGTCGATGGAAAAACTCCGGTTATCATTGAAATGGAGAAAGAGTCGGCAAAAGTAGGGCGGGCTGTAGTCGACAAAAAAGCCGAAGAAACCTCGCGTCGGGCACGCCCGAAACAACGGCGTCGCAAGCAGTACTCGTCTCGTCGGGCCCAGCGAGGCCGGTTTCAAATTATTCTTTTTTTAGGTGTCGTTCTAACAATGATCGCTGTTTATCTTTTTCTTCAGCCAAGATCGGGTGGGGCCAAAAAAATTCATCTTTTAGAGCCAAGATTTACCAATACAACGGCTGGGGACCAACGTGCGATTCAAATGGGTATGAGTCGCGCCATTCAGGCTTTTCGCAAAGACACTTTTCAAAATTATTTAACGGCGCAAGATGCGCTTGTTGAAATTGTACAAAAATCAAGAAGTCTTGATGCTTTTGGATTCCTCTGTATGACCTATCGCGAGCTTTGGCCGTTCAGTCATCAAGATGCTCGCGACCATCAGACCTTAGAAAAGGTGTTGCGACGGGTTCAAAAAATAAACCCAAAAAGTCCGTCAGCCAATATTTGTCTGGTGGTCTCGCATTGGGTGAAGGGTGAATATGACGACGCCCTTCGAATTATGGACAGTCAACTGGCTGAATCCCCAGGACTGATTTTCTTTAATCATATGACGGGTGATATCTATGCGGCCCGCCAAGACTACCGATCCGCTTCTTATTACTTTTCAAAAGTTCGGGAACTTTGGGCGCCGCCTCCGGTTTGGTCAAAGTCCATTTTGCAGGAAGCGCGCATGTATCGTAAACGCGGCGTTCACAGTACGGCGGTGAAGCTTTACCGTAAACTTTTACAAAGTAACCCGCAGCATGCGGTGGCACGAATAGAATTGGGAATTCTGGAATTTGATCCTTTCCAGAATATAACCAAAGCAAAAGATTACATTGGTGGGGGACTGGCGAGTCAGCAATATGTCCCAAAGATGATCGAATCAGAAGCTTTCCTAACATTGGCAAAAATCAGTATTCTTCAGGGTAACAACCAGCAAGGTTTAAAGTATGCTCAGCGTGCCTTTTCTATCGACTCAAGCAATGAAGAATCTCGGCAATTGATTGTCAGCATGGGAGGGATAAAAGCCCTTAACTCGATTTCAATTGATAACGTGAACATGGTTTATTTGGGCGAGCAGTACATGAAAATGCGCAACTACACGGCCGCCCAAGCCGAGTTTCGTGCCGCCTTCGAGGCCAATCCGAACAATGGGTTTGCGGCCCTACGGGCTGGTGAGGCTTTATGGAAACTAGGGCAAAGCAGTGAGGCCATTCAATGGGTTAAACGCTCGATAGATGCGGACCCCAACTTTATTCGCAGTTATTTGATCTTGGCGGATTTTCAAAGTCAGCGGTACGATTACATCAACGCCATTGAAACCTTGAAAGGGGCCCTTCGAGTCAACCCTCGGCATCACGGAATTTTTCGTGGTTTTGCTCTCATCGAACTTCGAAGACGTAATTATGTAGGGGCCGTTCGCTACTCGAAAAAAGCTCTTGAGTTGTATGACACCGATATCGAATCTTTGATTATTCTTGCCAAAGCTTTGAATGAGCAGGGCGATCCAGAAGAGGCCTTTAAGTATCTGCAGCGGGCTCTTGAACTTGATAATAGTAATGATGAAGTACAAATCACCTTTGCCCAAATCCTGGCGGCATTGCAAGGGACCGACGCTGGAATTGATCACTTAGATTCGTTGATCTCCAAATATGGCAAATTGGTTTACATGCGAGCGATCGGTGAGTTGCTGACCAAAGAGGAGCGCAACAACGAGGCGATCCAATATTATTACGATGCTCTAGAAAAAAACCCGAAAGATAAAGAGATCTTGATGGCTTTGGCTAAGATCTATCAAAGAGAAAAAAATTACGAAGAGGCCAGAGATCTTTTTCTGGACGCCGCCATTTTGGACCCAACAGATGCCGAACCGATTTTTTTGATCGGCCAACTTTATTTGGATTCAAGTAAATATCGATTGGCTTTGCAACAGTTTGAAAAAGTTTTGAAGGTGAATCCGAACTATCCTTTTGCGCACTACTATGCGGGCCAAGCTCATTTAAAATTACAAAACTATGATGAGGCCTTAGAAATGGCCAAACAGGAGAGGTTGATGAATCCGGATATTCCGGAGTCCTACATGCTTGCCGGAGAGGCCTATTTTCACCGAAAGCAATATCCTCTATGCACCGAGGAGTATCAGAAAGTGTTGACCAAGGGACTCACCACTGCTGAGGTTTATATTAAGTTGGCTCGATGTTATCGATTGTCAGGGGCTTATGATTCAGCGATGACGATGTTGGATGAGGCCAAAGATCGGGAATCAGGAAATGCCGACATTTACAAAGAGCTGGGAGCTTTGTCCCATGAAAAAGGGGCTTATATTAAAGCCATAGAGTGGTACAATCGGTATCTGCAGTTACGCCCCAACGCCGAGGACAAGGATAAGATTCGAGCTCTTATCAACTCAGCTAACAAAATGGGAGATCCGAATGGGTGAGATGATTAGCAAAATGAACTTACAGGTAAGAAAAAAGTCGAGCGACTTTGGCACTTATGTTTTTAGAGTCCTTACCGGCGGCTGGATTGGGATGGTGTTTGCCCATCTTTTTCAGATGATCTTCGAATTTGAAAATTTTTTATTCCTATTTGTAATAGTTTTGATGACTGGGGCCATAGTCCGTGTGACTCGAGGTTGGGGATTTTTCGGCATTGTGTTATTGAACTTGTTCTGTATTTTGGTGGGGACACTTTTGCAGCTTTACGTGCAAGTGGCCCCCGGAGCTTAAAGGCGAGAGAAGAATGATTTATATAAAGAATTTAGAAGACGAAGCCTACTTGGCCAATTACCGGCAATGCTTAGAAAATCGGGGCGGCGATGCTTCACAATTAGAGAAGGTGCTGGAACTCAACACTCAGCGCAAGCACCAGACCCACGAAATTGAAACCCTAAAAAGTGAACAAAAGAAAATCAGCCAGCAGATTGGTGAGAAAAAGAAAAAAGGGGAGTCGGCTGATAGTGAAATGGCGGCTGTTGGCGAGTACAAATCAAAAATCAAAGGCCTTGAAGAGCTTTTTGACCAAACCGCTTCGGATTTGGAGGGTCTTCTTTTACAACTTCCCAATATTTGTCACCCTGATGTACCGGTCGGCAAGTCGGAAAATGACAACCGTGTGGAGCGCGCCCATGGAGAAGCCCCCAGCTTTGGTTTTAAACCGAAGCCCCATCATGAAATCGCCGAGAATCTTGGGATTGTCGACTTTGAAAGAGCCTCTAAGGTGGCTGGTGCTCGCTTTTCATTTTTAATGGGCTGGGGTGCTAAGCTTGAACGAGCCGTGGCCAACTTCATGCTCGACCTGCACACAGAACTCAATGGCTACAAAGAGGTCATACCCCCTTACATCGTCAATACCGAAAGTATGGTGGGTACCGGGCAGTTTCCTAAGTTCAAGGAAGATGTTTTCCATTTAGAAGGTTTTCCTTACTATTTAATTCCGACGGCCGAAGCCCCTATGACCAATTACTACCGTGGGGAGACATTAAAAGAAGAAGATCTGCCCCAACGTTTTGCGGCTTATTCTTCTTGTTTTCGATCCGAGGCTGGGAGTTACGGTAAGGACACGAAGGGACTGATTCGTCAGCATCAATTCGAAAAAGTGGAACTCATGACATTTGTTCACCCCGATCAGTCCTACGAGGAGCACGAACGTTTAACCAGCAACGCCGAAGAGGTTTTAAAGCGCCTTGATCTCCATTATCGGGTTTCCACCCTTTGCACTGGAGACATTAGTTTTGGAGCCGCCAAGTGCTATGATCTGGAAGTCTGGCTTCCCGGTGAAGATTCCTACCGCGAGATCAGCTCTTGCTCTAATTTCGAGGATTTCCAAGCCCGCCGCGTGAACACCAGGTTTAAGCCTAAAGGGGGTGGTAAACCCCAATATGTCCATACTTTGAATGGGTCGGGTTTAGCTATTGGCCGCACCGTGATTGCCATTATCGAGAACTACCAACAAGAAGACGGATCGATTAAAGTTCCCGCCGCCTTGATTAAGTATCTTGATACTGATGTAATTAAATAATGGATCCTTTTTATTACGATTTGAAGTTGCAGTCGTTGGGAGAAGTTGCTCCCCTCGTCCTGCACTATAAGACCGATGCCCCCATCCGTCAGTTAGAAGATCTGAAGCCCGAGTGGGTGCCTTACAATCGCACCAAGACAAATTACAATCGATTTGGCCTCAGCCTCACCTCTTTAAAGGGTGAAACGGATGGTGCAATCGACCTCAATTCGCTCCTTGAGTACAATCAAGCCCACGGTACAGATTATAGTGAGATGTCTTTTCGGCAACCGACGCCTTACTGGGAGCAGCTGTCAGAGTTAACAAAACCGCTTGAGATTTTTCGCCCGCACCTGGGGCGCAGCCATATTTTAAAGCTTAATACCGGGGGATTCTTTCCACCCCACCGCGATTTGGGTGAGAGCTTTCGGTTGATTTCATTTTTAGGAATCAGCGCGGTTGACTGCGTGTTTTTGGTCAACAATCGAAAGGTCGAATTCGAACCCAACCGGCTCTATTATGTAAACACTCGATTGGTGCATTCATTGTTCAGCTTTATTGAGGACAGTAAAATTCTGGTGCTCAACCTGGAACCCAACGAGGAATCGGTGAAATTGGTCTACGAAAACCTAGAGGCCAAATAGACGCAACGCGTTTATCAGCTTTGATGGGCCATTTGTTACTGATCTGAAATCCAACTTATGCTATTTCAAAGACTTCTGTAATCAATCAGGCTGCGGAGAGGTGGCAGAGCGGTTGAATGCACCGGTCTTGAAAACCGGCGGGCCTTCGCGGGTCTCGTGAGTTCGAATCTCACCCTCTCCGCCATTATCCAATACCGTAAAGGTACCAAGTCCCTCTTCCGGCAATCAAATCGATTTCATAGTTAAGCTTACCCTACAGTTGTCCAGCTCACTGGCCTTTCCGATGCTCGTCCTTTTTTTGTAATCGTTTTCACGATTAACACATTGGTGAATGAACAGAATCACACTATGGGTTGCTATAATGAATCCAACTCTACTGGGTATTAACTTTATTCCGAATTCCGAATAGATGAGGTTCTTGTATATGAGAGCTTCCACAGATTAGCACCCAATTGATCCACGAAACTGAAGGTTTAGATGTCTCAGAAAGAGACGGCGACACTTTTGACAGATTTGACCAAATAGGCGTCTCATCTCGTTTTAAGGCTATTCTAAGCATTCTGAGGCCACTTTTATAGGAACCATCTTTGCAACTGGTAAAGGTTATCAAGAGGGGGGCCTCAATGAGACTAATGATTATTCTTGGTTTGGTGTTTTCGAGTTATTCAGCGTTAGGGAATTGCAAAAATCTGTATTTAAGCGACTACAGTGTTCGGACACACCTTCAGCAACCATCGGTCGGAAATATCTATCGAATCTATGTTAGCAAATCAGACGGCGACGATACCTTTAACGGCACAAGTCGCGAATGCCCAGTGGCCACCTTGCGTGGGGCTCATGTGAGATTAAAGGCCGCTGAGGCCATTCTTCGAAAATACAGCCGGACCCATTTGAAATACGTTGAAGTTGCCATCGAAGGTGGGCGTTACTCCGGTGGATTTTCCAGGGGTTCGATCGACTCTCGAACAGATACAGTAAAGGTTGGAAATGAGATTTATTGGACCTTTTCTCTTCCCAACAAATACACCTATATTTCAGGTTCGACCCAGGCCGGCAACCCGACAATTTTTGACGGCCGAAGAACCAAGGGGCCAACGCGATTTATGAATATTTCGCGATCGGCGCAAGCTGAAGCCGCCAACGAGGAACAAAATCTTATTTTTCGAAACTTCAGAATTTACAATTATTTTGAAGCCTTCCGCATAGCCGGCACCCGTCACGTTAACTCCGATATCACGCTGCAAAGTTTGAAGTATTTAAATATTGGTAAAGCTTTTGATGGTGGGGAAGACGATATTGCTGAGTTCAATCGCGTGAAGGGGAGAAGGCGAAACCCTGCCTCATTTCCAACTCAATCCCACGCGGCTATTTATGTTAACCAAACCAATGGCCTTAGAATTATAAGCAATTTTTTTAACAACATCACAAACCAAGAAAACTGTTCAGCGAGCTCCTTTGATAGGCGACGCTGTAACTATTCGACAACGAACAGTGTTGATGGTTCTCAGTTGGGGTACTATGGTTTGCATGCTATTTACGTCGACCGTTCGCCGAACCTGACCGTGGCTTCGACGGGCTTTGTCAATGTTTATGCGCGTGGAGTCTTAAAGCTTAGAGACCGATCCAACTTTGCAATTTTGCAAAACAATCGATTCTATGACAATACCAACGCCATCATCGATAATTATTGTGAGCATGGCGTGGGGAATGGCTGCAACAGTGATCGGGGTTTACAGGCCATTGAATGCCCTTCCTATGGTGTTCTTCTTCAAGGCAATAGATTCCGTTTCGATCGTAGAAGCTATGGTGCTAGAAAAAATATCGAATTCGATTCTTTGAATAAAAACGAAGGGTACTGTAAAACTCTCACGCAGCCAGACTACCGATTTCGTTTTCGCGAGTGGGGCAGTAACTACGATTTTTAATGATTAGTTCAAAGCCCGACAAGGATCCTTTGTTGATTTTAAGGATCCTTTAAAGCTTATTGGCGACCGTTAAGGTAATTCTGGTTTTCTACAAAGTTTTCGAAAATCCCATCGTAAGCCTGGTTGGCATTATGCATCTGAGTGTCGAGGTTTTCGTGGGTTATAAAAAAGTCGCGAAGTTTTTGATTATCAGGGTTATTGAAAAGCACCTCATAAGCCGCCAATGAGACGACAAACAATTGAAAAGCTTCTGCACCTTCAGCAACTCCGGTCTGATTGTCCCAGCGCACCTTAGGAAAATCACCCTGGGAATTGCGAACGTAGCGATGTCCTTGGTAGCAATAATTCAGAGTGCCTCGTCGATTGGTTTCCCAGCGCACAGTGAAGCAAGTCTCTTTGATACTAGGAGGGGACGGCTTAAAACTGTAATGGCGTACATCAATCAAGTCATAGTTACTAAGTCCATAAAATAGAGATACAGAATTATCGTTGCCCCAAAAATCAAAAAGACTATCCCGAATGGAACGCACTTTGCGTTCTTCAGCCGGACCGGAAAGGTCACGCTTTTGAATTGTTAACCCGTCCTCCCATTGACGGGAAGGAAAGTCGCGAGACGCTGTTGCAAAATAAAGGGGGTAGACATATCCATTTTGAACATTGTCCCTTTCATCTCGTGACATCAGCAGAGTTTTCTTAAAAAAGTTGGGAACGTCTCGGCTGGTTTCAGCCATTCGCGCCAAAACGGCCAGATCTTCGACTGTCGCCAAAGCTTGTGGGGTTTCTGCTTCCCAAGACTGAAAGGCTGTAATTTCTGGAGGCGGTGAGGTCGACGGGTTATCGTCTGAGCCACAGGCGGCGATCAACAAAAAGAGTGGAATCGACAGGAAAAATCGATGCATAGAGGGTCCTTTCTAGCGATTTTTGGTTTTACAATAATAACAAGGAAATCAGAGTTTTATCGTCCAAAAGAGCGGCCGTGAAAAGTAAACAGGGCCAGGTGTCGATAATGTAGACAAGTCTGTTTATGATGAAAAATTTTAAAGTCAAAAACCACGGAGAAGGCGATGCCCCTGTTAGAGGATGTGACCGGGGGACCCCAGCGCTGCCATCAAAGCAAAAAAGCCCAACCCGCTGGTGGCGCCGATCTGGCAAGAGAATCGTTCCTCACTGGGCACATCGATCAATGGGAAAGGATCTTGAAAAAATCGGGTCAAAGAAATGGGAGGTCCATTGACGGGCTAAGCTTGCTTTGTCGACAAATAACGCGATTTCTCGAGAGTTCACCCAGCTTTGATTGTCCATGTTGGCACTGCCGAAAAAAGCAATTTTCTTATCGATCAACATAAACTTTGCATGGCTTGCCGGAGGCTTGGTTGTCTCTGTGACGGCGCGACCGTCATGGGAATACCAATGAATTTGCAGGCGTTGGCAAATTTCGGAAGGGCTAAGATATTTTGCTAACCCATCGTAAATACGAGAAATACTCCTTGAATTCGCCCCGCCTCGAGTTGGTAGCTCTTGTGCAAAGTCGGTAAACCCTTTGCTGAGAATGATGCGCACACTGACTCCCCGGAGTGCCGCTTTTGCTATGGCATCAAGGAGTTTGGTGACATTCATGTTCGGCGTGATGATCTCGATATTACTTTGCGCGCGCTGGATGGACTCGATGATCGCATCGTTCATAGAGCTGTTTTGGATGCGACTGCTAAAATCTGGGAAGGCACGATTGCGGGTGAGTAATATGGGGAAACAGTGTCTTGAGCTCCCATTAAGATGGGATCCCCAATGGGTGGGTTGAGGGCCGGATTTAATATAAGAAATCCAGGTTTGTACAAAGTCGTAGTCCAAGCTTTTTAAAACATCACCTTTAACAACGAAGGCTAGGTCGAAGAAGCCCAGGCCGTTATTGCTCACCGAAAAATTGGCCCCTGTTACCAGTGCCACTTTGTTGTCAACACTGACCGTTTTCACATGATTGGCACCTAATAGTTTTGCCTTAAAAAAGGCAACATGAATTTCGATTCCGTCAAGATTCAAGCCTTGATCAACAATATATTGATCCATTTGTTGCCGCTGGTGGGATTCATTTTGCAAACTTATAATATTCAAGAGGAGCCAAACGTGCACCGTGTCCCTTTTGCCTTGTGATCTGCGACGCGCATGCAATTTGCGAAGAGCATCAGCGAGGTAAAGAGCCGGCTTGGTTCTTGGTTGAAAAGTCCATGTTTGGATATAGATATGTTTTTCGGCTGTTTGGATCAATTGGTGCATTTTACCGAAGATGCCATCGGCGTGGGTGTAGATCCTGTCATCCACCCAATTGGAAGATGTCAGTTTTGGATCTGCTCCCGCCGGATAGGCTTTTCGTAGCATGTTCCAAGAATTGAAAGTTTGGCTCCCACAGCTTGCATTAGCAGCCAGTCCAAACCACAAAATAAATAGAATAAAAAAGAGCCCCATCCCCCGCATACAGCCCTTTTAAGATGGGCCCGGAGAAAATCATAAGAAATAAAATAGGGCTGAACTATATTCAGAAAAGCTATAAGAAAATCCTGCAAAAGACTCAGAATGGCCAAAATTCTCTTAAGAATAGGCTAATAGTGCTTTTTTGTTCGTTATCCAACACAGAGAGCTCCTCGTAGAACTTGCAAATTGGAGCTTGGGTTTATTGGGCCACTGCCAGATGACTTCTACAAGCTGCGCCACGGACCAGGCTCTAGTTCGGAAATCAGTTTAAGACATGCTAGATTTTAAGAATGGGGAAACCAATCCGTAAAATTGAGATTGAACTGTCGAGTCTATGCAATGCTGCTTGCCCAGGCTGCTTGCGAACAATTTTGGACAGTCTTGATAAGCCTTACGAAAAGCTGAATCTCGACACAGAACTTCTAAAAGAGAAATTGGATGATATTAATTTGAATTCCGTTCAGGTGAAGCTTTGCGGAGTTTTAGGTGATCCCATGGCCCACCCTGAGGTCAGTTCCATAGTTGAATGGCTTATTGAAAAGAAAGCGGATGTTGAAATTTCCACCAACGGGGGTCTTGGCAGCCCCAGTATCTGGAGGGAGTTAGGTCTTATGAGTCACTCCGGGGGTCGATTGCGGGTTCATTTTTCTGTCGATGGTCTCGAAGACACAAATGCCATCTATCGTCGCAAAGTGCAATT
>CAXRIX010000140.1:0-20402 GCA_964230555.1 Bdellovibrionales bacterium | reverse complement strand
CTCGATAAAAGTGATCGGGTCACCGTGAAAGCGACTCTTGATCCAGCCACGAACGGCGTGTTCCGAAGCATTGTAGGAAGCCACCGAAAGAATAAAATTGCTGTCAAACCTTTGAAACAAGTGGTTCAAGCTGTTGGCTCCCAGTGGAATGACCACGTCCGGACGATACAAGTCGTAGGGGGTTTCGTAGTCAACACTCGGCATCCGGGCCGCCGCCTTTTTAGCCACTTGTGGAATCAGTTGCAGCAGTCCAAAGGCATCGGCGTGACTGCGTGCTTTGACGTCAAATCCAGACTCCTGTTTCATAATCGAATAAATCAGAGATGGTGACACCTGGGCCATTTTCGCTGATTCCACCACTTCGTCCCGGTAGGGCTGAGGAAACAACAGATAGGGGTGGTCTTCCATCACGGCCAATTGTTTTTTAGGGGGAAGGCTGTGGTAGCGAACAAAAAACTCACGAAAAGCTCCAGCTTTCTGTAAAAGATTCAGGTAGCGCACCCACCAGTCCGTTGACCAGCTGTTTTTATGTTTAATGTTTTGTGCGATGGCCTCGGAAATCTCGTACTCATGGGCCTTCACCAAATCAGTGAAAAATTGTCGCTGGTCTTTATCGACCAGGCTGATCATGTCGCTTTCGTTGATACTAGGCTTAGGAGGCTCGGGAAAAGGCACCTTCAGCTTTCTAAACGCCAAAGCACCGTAATAACCATAGGGATCCAAGTCCGCTAGGCGAGTGAAGGCTCCTTCGGCTTCCTTTTTCTGACCCATCGATTCTAAGTTTTCGGCCTGCCAGTAAAGATATTTGGTTTTTGCAAAGAAGGTAAGCTCTTCACTTTTCTTCAATTTTTGTAAAGCCTTTTGTGATTCTTCAAAACGTCCCATTCGCCTTTGGTTCCAGGCTAAAAACCAAAGAACGCGGTCGCGATCACGCAGAGTGATGGGTTTTTCGTTGGAGGCTTTTGCTAAATACTCTACGGCCTTATCGTACTGTTTGCGCTCTTCCGCCATACGACCTTTAAGCCAGTACACCATTTGCAATGAATAGCGGCCTTTTAATTCTTTTTCGAGCTGCAACAAAGGCGGTCGCGCTTCGGCTTGCCCTTTCTCTGTCCACAGCGTGCGGATGTATTCTATGTTGGCGTCATGGTGCAATTTGGTGAGATGAGCCGATTTTTTGTATTGACCGCGAAGAAAGTTCGCCCATTGTTGGCTGGCTTTAATGTACTTCTTCATACGAGCCCAGCGCTCAAGCTTATATGTGATGCGAGCCCCGCGAAAGGCTTTCCAGCGATCGGTTAAGGATTGCGAAGGATCGTTGAGAACCCGTCGGTAGTAGAACAAAGCTTTTTCGAAGTCTCGATTGTTACGAAAATCGCGGGCCACTTCACGGAACTCACTCTTTTTGGGATTGGGAAGAAAACGGGGTGAGCGTTTGTAAAGCTGGCTTCTTAAGTTGGCTTTTTCTTTTTTATTCAGACGACCTTTTAAGGCTTCAGTCGCCATTTCATCAAAATCTTTGTCATCAATTTCGATCACACTTTTATTGCGATCGTAGACACGATAGGCCTCTGCAAAATCCTTGTTTACAAAAGCTTGACGAAAATGGGCTTTGTGCAAAAAGGGGCGCAATATCGGGTTTCTGATTTTTTTTGAAAGGCCCAGCCATTGGCTGTTCTTTTCACAGTACTCGGCATGCCGGATACTGGCCAATTCATGCAGGCTGAAGGATTGATCGTTGGCCAAAGTCTGCAACTGTTGGCAACTGTCTTTCTGCCGCGGATGCCGCATGGCTTGACGGTATTTATCAATCTTCCCCGGTTTTGGGATGTTCACTTGTGAAGAAACAGCCGCCATTGAAGAAGTCACGAATAAAAATAGGAGAGAAAAGCGTAAGATCATTTTGATATTGTCGAAGTAAACTTTGCGAAGGTCAAAGTCTGACACATGCCTTTCGTTGGCCGTGTTCCTCGACCTAGGTCTTGGGCTTTTTCGCTAGAACAAAGCGAATTCCAAAAATGGCCACAACCGCCCCCAAATAGCCCACCCAGCCGATCGGATCAGCGGGAATGATCGCCCATTGCATCCAGTCCATAAACGCGATGAGGGCCAATGTGACCAGCGGATTCATGGTCAAGATGGGGCTCACCTGAGTGGCGGGGAGGTAGCGCAGAGCCACTGACAGGCTTCCGTAAGCTAAAATCGTATTCAACCCTAAAAATACGAAAAGCAAGTGAATGATAAAAGACGTCTCAGCCAAACTCTGCCAATCGACAAGGGGAATATAGAGAAGGCTCACCACCGTGTAGACGTAGACATTGACTTGATTACTGGTCAGTTTACCCAACAGGATTTTCAGAAGACTCGCGAACACCGCCCAGGTGGCGGCACCACTGACCACCCAAGCCAGGCCCCAATAGAAAGTCTCCGTGCGCGCCGGGTGACCAACCCGATCGCTAAAAAATAGGGAAAAACCAAAAACACAGGCGATGAGTCCCAGCTTTTGAGACATTGAAAGTTTTTCCTTAAAGACAAACAGTCCAGCCAGCGCCAGTAGGAGGGGGCCCAGCTGAATAAAAATCTGGGCGGTGGCGGGACTGGAATAATGAATTCCTTGCATAAATCCTAAATAGTTAAACCCCAAGCAGAGTGAGGCAATAAACAATCGGATGTCGCGACTCTTGAAAACCATAAGTTTGGCTTTTTGTTGGCTGTATAAAAACCAAACAAAAAGAGCCAAGGCTGAAACCGTCATCCGATACCAGACAATGCTATAAGAATCCGAATGCTTTAGGGCTATTTTAAGAAATATGGCGAGCAGGGACCACGTTGCGGCTGTTGTGCAGGCCGCCATCAAACCTTTGTGTCGATCGCTTAAATTGTCCCAAAAAATCACATGTCACCTGCTTAGAACCTATTGCACTGCAAGATAGTCTGCGTCTTGTTTATCAGAGAAAATAGCGGTGTAACAGCACTTTCGAAGAGGTTCCTGTGAGAAAAGTTTTCTATTTGATTTCCATTGCCGTGGTCGCTGGGCTGCTTGGCCTTGAGTATTATGACCTTGCCCAGGTACCAATGGGAGTGGCGATTGTGGTGGCTGTCCTGATTGTCATCGGATTTAATGATATTTTACAAACCAAGCACGCGGTTCGCCGAAACTTTCCATTGATAGGAAATTTTCGCTATATGTTCGAAGCCATTCGCCCTGAAATTCAACAGTACTTTGTTGAATCCAACACCGATGGTCGTCCGATCGACCGCAATGATCGCTCGGTGGTCTATCAACGGGCCAAAAACGAACCGCAAGTGGTTCCCTTTGGCACTCAAGATGATCTTTATGAAGAGGGACAGGATTGGATTTGTCATTCGATGTTTCCGGTGGAGTCAGTCAAAGACTCGGACCGCGTGATTGTTGGATCCGAACAATGCAAGCAGCCCTACAATGCTTCCATTTTGAATATCTCAGCGATGAGCTACGGCTCTTTAAGTAAAAATGCCATCGAGGCTTTGAACCTGGGGGCGGCTGAGGGAAATTTTTATCACAACACCGGCGAGGGCGGAATTTCTCCGTATCATCTTAAAGGCGGTGACTTGGTTTGGCAGATCGGGACGGGCTATTTTGGCTGTCGCACCGACAAGGGCGGTTTTGATGCCGATCTTTTTCAGAAAAAGGCGTCGCAAGAGGCTGTCAAAATGGTTGAATTAAAACTCTCGCAAGGGGCCAAGCCCGGCAAGGGTGGAATGCTTCCTGGGGCGAAAGTGACAGCCGAGATTGCTGAGATTCGGGGAGTGCCCGAAGGAAAAGATGTGATCTCACCAGCGGGACATACCGAATTCAAAGATGCCGCTGGTCTGCTCCAGTTTCTGCAACGCTTGCGAGAGCTCTCTGGAGGGAAGCCTGTGGGATTCAAGCTTTGTGTTGGTGACAAGAAAGAAGTGGCGGAAGTTTTTAAACAGATGGACAAAACCGGTATCATTCCTGATTTCATCACCGTCGATGGAGCCGAAGGAGGCACTGGTGCAGCACCTCTTGAGTTCACCAACGCGGTCGGCATGCCTCTTCGAGATGGTCTGTTGGCGATATCGACATTGGTGTCCCAACATAACTTGCGCGGCCAGGTGAAAGTGATCGCCGCTGGTAAATCATTAACAGCTTTTCATATGATTCGAAACTTTGCTTTGGGGGCTGATATCGTCAATAGTGCCCGTGGCATGATGTTGGCGCTAGGATGTATTCAGGCCCTGCGTTGTCATAGCAACCATTGTCCTGTGGGGATTACCACTAATGATCCGGGTTTGATGGCTGGACTGAATGTGAAATACAAATCTCACCGGGTGGCCAATTATCACCGAGAAACAATTAAAGTCGCACGCGCATTGATCGGGGCCATGGGACGTCAGTATCCGAAGGATATTCAAATGTCTGATATTTATCAAAGACAGGGGGATGGGAGCTACAAAACCTACGCGGAGATTTTTAATAATCCCGTCAGTTAACGCAAAGGCCACCTTCGTCAAGATCGTCTTCATTGGCGGTGAAATCAATCACTTGGACATCCAATGGGACATTGGCGCTGGTCATTGGGTAATTTTGCCAAGCAAATTTATTGTTGGGAGCTGCCGTCATCTGAGGTGGGTTGGGTTTATTGAATCGACATCCCAATGGAATCTCTCCAAATTGGTTCAATAAAAGAAGGGCTGGGTCCAAAGTTCCATTTCTTTGAAGGTTGTTGTTGTTAGTTATAATAGCGTATCCATAATCTCGGCGCATCACCATCGAATGAAACTGATTGGTATCTCCTGAGTCCGTTCCATACAAATGGGAAAAATCAATCACGTTCTTGGTGGGATCTTGGACTTTGACAATCCAATTGTCGGTATTACCAAGAGCATTTGAAGTTCCTGCCAAAACCAAGCTGCCATCCGGGTGCGTATTCAAGTCCATGAATCTTTCGAGGCTGCCATTGCGTCCTACGATTTGCGTTGAAAGATGATTAAGGTTTGGGGAGAAGCGATGAATAGCGCCGTCGCCACTTCGACCGTTACCATTCAAGCGTCCAACAGCAATAATGTCATCGCCATCAAAGCCCACATCTCGTAGATCATCTTCGAATTCAAGATTGTTTAACAGTCGAGCGCCGAGCATGGCTCCGGCATAACTAAAGCGCAAAATCACTGAGTCGTTGTTCTGAGAGCGATCGCGAAAGCCGACAGCGTAGTAACCCGAGCCGGGTACATAGGCTAAGCTTTGTAGTACTAGTGGATCATTGCCGGCGATGAAGCGATTCGACCATATGATGTTAAAGCTGGTATCAAATTTTACAGCTAAGGCTGTTTTGATGCCATTACTACGATTTAAGTGGTAACCCACTCCGACGAGGACTTCGCCATTGGCATCACGTGTATATATCAAATCGTGAAGGGCTTCGACATCGGTGGTGCCATAACGAAACGTATCGATGACATCACCATCGTCTTTATTGATTCTTACTAGCAAGACATCCGAGGCACGCCCTTCACCCTCCTCGACAATAGTGCGGGTGAGACCAGCCACTACGTAGGTGTCGGGAAGTTCAAGAGCTTTGTAAGATTGGTTTTCATAGGCATCGCCAATTCGTCTCGAATAAACCAGGATGCCGTCTTTATTAAACTTTTTAAAAAGTACATCAAGGCCGACGTTGTCCTGTGGATCGTCTTTGACTCGCCCAGCTGTTATAAAGCCACCGTCCGAAGTCTGCACCATCCCCCAGGCACGCTCATCCGAAAAAGTACTGCTGTATTGAATAATAGAGTGAACGGGCTTTGAAAGGTCGGGAGGAGTGAAGTCGTCATCATCCTCGCCGCGAAGAAGTCGGGGGGTGGTATCCCCAGGCTCAGTCGTTGGCGTGTTGTTACTTGAGGATTGGCCGGTGTCATAGGGCGCCGGATTGGCGCAGTTCTGGAAAACCAAAGCCACGGCGGCCATGCTGATGAGCAATGTTACAATAAACAACCGTCTTGCCAAAGATCCCCCCAAATTACGAACCTTATCTTTATTATAGCAAGTTTTTTTAAGGTTCGAAATAATCCTCCGGTGTTGTTTTAAATTGAGACGCCGAGAGTGTTCCTGGCCCCCCGTAAAGATTGTCGAAATAATTGTCAGAATTATTTACGAACTAGACCTTTAGAAAAAATTTTTTTGGTCATCTGCAAGTGACGGGAGATTCACCTCTGAACTGGTGTTGACCGAATCCAAGAATTTTAGAAAGAGACGGCAAAGCCGAAGGGCTAAGGGATGATCACAAGATTTTTACTCCTGCTGTTTTTAGTTTTCACCCTGGGTGCCTGTGGAGGTTACAGTTCCAACCTGGACAATTTGGGAGCTCAATCCAGTTTTGCTGACGTCAATATCCCCGATGATTTTCCAGCGCCTGAAGATGAAGAGGACCTCGATATTCCTCCTCCGGAAGAGGACATGACTCCACCTCCCGTGCAAGTCAGTTTAAAAAATACTTTTCATATTGATGATCCATTGTTCGAGCTGGCTCGTGGTCCGGCGGTGCGCTGGGATGGCTGCGTGGCCGGAAAGTCCTCGCAGGGTGGTTACAACAGTGACAGTCAGTGTGGCCGCGCCTTCTTTCACCCCAGTTTCGCGGATCGTCTTAATGACGCTTTTTTTGGTTGCGTGCACTCGTCAGCAAAAGAGGCCGGGTTGCCCGAGCCACACCGAGTTTTTGTCAGGCATTTGGGAACTTACAACGATCGCAATGCTCGTAACTCGAATAGTCTCAGTCATCATGCCTATGCCCGGGCGTGGGATATTGTAAACTTTAATCTCTACGACAAAGACGGGCAGCGAATAAAAGTCTCAACCTTATTGCGTGATTACAAAGACGAACAAGCCGTGTTTTATGATAGTTTCCGAGCCTGTTGGCGACAAGCTTTGCCGTCAAGCTGTGGACCTGGCGATCGTGAATACCGAGGTTCCGTAGGTCATCAAGCCTCCCAGATGGGTGGCAACTCTCTTCACAATGACCACCTTCATTTAACTTATCCACTGTGTGCGGGGAACTCATGAGCCGACACCTCGTAATCTTTTTTCTTTGTTTTTATCTCCCTAGTGCTCTGGCTGAGGCCCATGATCAAGAGGAGTATCGGGTTTTAAAAAGTCTTCAAGGGGCCAGCGGCGAAGAGGCTGCGGTGGTGGTGCGTGAAGCCGGTCATTTGCATGGTCAACCTTATCAGGTGGAATTGCGAGTGCGTTGCGGTGACGCTTCAGAAAACCCTTTGCAGTGGTCGGTTCGGGACTCTTTTTCTGTCTGTGACCTGAGTCCGGAATCAGTGAAGACCAACACCCAAGGTTCAGCCGTTGCATTGAAGGCGAAAATGGCTGATCACGCCAATTTCGAAAAACAACTGGAGCTGGGAATCAGCCAACCTCAAATCGACTGCCAGCAACAAACCACCATCAAAAAATTTTCCTTGCGTCGTCTTTGTCCATAAAGATTGAAGTTCTTAAGAGGTGTTACTCTTTAAGCCTCTAATTGATCGCCGGTGTGACCTGATTGATGGCCAAAGCTAAGCATCCATACATAAAACCACCCCAAAGAACATCAGCGACAACAAACTTAAACGGATAGGGTGAAAACAAAGCGCTGTTGGTGAAATCGAAAATACCAAAAACACAAAGACCCATAACAGCACCGATAGCAAAGGTGTTGAAAAGTCCCATCGACGGTGACAGGCGTGGCGCCAAAAAGACAACCGCAATGATAATCATTAAAAGGTAGGCCATAAACACAGAAGGGTAGTGAGCCTGCATTTTACCATCAACAATATTTAATAGGGGACGCAGCTCTTTCATGGCGAATTTTTTCATAAACACAGCAAACCACAACGAATCCATCACACCAAATACCACCGCCGAAATTAAAAAATGCGTGATCCAAGTTTTCATCAGCCAACCTCCTTTAGAGTCTTGACCATACCATTGCTGTTCTTGATTTTGGGTGTAGATTTTTACAAACTTTGAAGATGGGAGGCCCCAGCGTTAAAGCCAGGGCCGGTTTTTATCAGGTGCTATAGATTATTGAGTCACTTTCTGTTTTTTCGACTTCGAAGTGCTGGTGCCTTTGGAATAAGAGATGTTGATTTCGCCATCTTTAATACCAACTTTGGCGCGTCCTCCATCAGAAAGTTTACCGAAAAGGATCTCTTCAGAAAGAGGTTTTTTAATATGCTCATCGATCACTCTTGCCAGTGGGCGAGCACCGTAAACCGGGTCAAAACCTTTGTCGATCAACCACTCACAGGCCGGTTTTGAAACATCAAGTTCAATGTCTTTTTGTTTCAGTTGCTCAGACAGCTCCAAGATAAACTTATCAAGGACACGCTCGCAGATAAATGAATTCAGAGGCGCGAAGTGGACCACTTGATCCAATCGATTTAAAAACTCAGGAGAGAAGTGACGTTTGATGGCCTCATCACTAACCTTGCTGGGGTCTCCGGGGGTGATACCGATCGATCCCTTAGCTGCATCACGAGCCCCACAGTTGGTGGTCATGATAATCGTAGCATGGGTAAAGTCAGCGGTTTTTCCATGAGGATCGGTCAGAGTCCCGTTGTCAAAAACCTGCAACAAGATATTCAGAAGATCCGGGTGGGCTTTTTCGATTTCGTCGAGCAAAAGAACACAGTAAGGTGATTTCGAAACGGCCTCTGTTAGCAAGCCTCCCTCTTCAAAACCGACGTATCCCGGAGGCGCTCCGATCAATCGGGCCACCGCGTGTTTCTCCATGTACTCACTCATATCAAAGCGAATAAACTTATTGCCAAGGTGATTGGAAAGCTGTTTAGCGACCTCGGTTTTACCAACACCGGTGGGGCCAGCGAACAGAAAAGAGCCCACTGGCTTTCTCTCTCGGCCTAATCCAACCCGGTTCATTTTGATGGCCGCGACCAAACCTTCGATCGCCGGGTCTTGACCAAAAATCAAAGACTTCAAGCGAAGTTCAAGGTTTTTAAGCTTATCAATATCGGATGAAGAGACTGTGTGCGACGGCACTTGTCCCATCTGTGCCACCACATCTTCGACGTGGGCCTCAGTGACTTCTATGGGGTCTTCCGAGGTGCGCTTTAAGTTCAGCTTGGCGCCGACCTCATCGATGATATCAATGGCTTTATCCGGAAGGTGTTTATCAAAGATATATTTTTCTGAAAGGTTTACGGCTGTTAATAGAACTTTGTCTGAGTATTTAACGTTATGAAACTTTTCATAGTTTTCTTTCAAGCCTTTTAAAATCTCAAGAGATTCCTCTTTGGAAGGTTCGTTGATATCGATCTTCTGAAACCGTCTGGAGAAAGCTCGGTCTTTTTCAAGATGCTGGCGGAACTCTTTATAAGTGGTGGAGCCAATGCAGCTGAGCTCGCCACTGGCTAAGACGGGCTTTAAAAGGTTGGAGGCATCCAAGCTGCCTCCGCCGGTGGCACCCGCACCCATAAGTGTATGGATCTCATCGATAAACAGTATAGCGTGGGGCTCATCATTAAGGTCGCTTAGGACTTTCTTAAGTCTTTGTTCAAAGTCGCCTCGGTATTTCGATCCAGCAATTAAATTTCCTAAATCAAGTGAGTAGATAACCGCATCTTCTAAAACTTTAGGAACGTTTTTATTGACGATCTCTAATGCTAGGCCATCGGCTAAAGCGGTTTTTCCAACCCCAGGTTCACCAACCAGCAGGGGATTGTTCTTGGTGCGTCGAGATAGCACTTGCACCATGCGTTCGATCTCGTTTTGGCGTCCGATAATTGGGTCAATTTTACCTTTAGACGCTTTTTCGTTTAGATTCGTGGCATAGTTAGCCAGAGAAGACTTGCTCTCTTTCACCGGGTCGCCACCGGCTACCGGAACCATATTTGAGGGGCTTTGATTCAATCGCCCATGGGCGACAGCGCTGATCACTTCGTAGGGCTCAACCCCGGTTTTTAAAAAGAAGTAACGCGCGTGCGAGTCCTTTTCTTCTAAAATCGAAATTAAAATGTGCTCAGGATAAACCACCGACTTTCCGGAGTTTTGCACTTGAATCACAGCCCGTTGTAAAACCCGGTGCACAGCGATCGTAAATTCAGGCTTTATATTTTTGTTTTCGGGAAGCTTGGGGCTGTTTTTTTCAATAAAGTCTTCCAGGCGTCGCAGAACCAGAGCCCGGTCCACACCCAGGTCATCACAGAGTTTGATCACCGGTGGAACCGTGAGTAGGGAGTGCAGCAAGTGTTCGATGCTCACGTACTCGTTGTTTTTCAATTGCGCCATGTGAATCGATTGATTGAGCGCGACTTCGACTTCTGGATTTAACATATCAGTCCTTTTCCATAGTACACTTAAGGGGATACTTGTTCTGTTTGGCAAGGTTGTTGGTTAAAAAAACTTTTGTTTCAGCAATTTCAAAGCTGAAAACACCTGCGATACCTCGGCCGGTTTTATTCACATCAAGCAGAATCTTTTTAGCCTCTTCTGGGCTTTTATTAAAAAAATTTTTTAACAAGTGAGTGACAAAGTCCATGGGTGTGAAGTCATCGTTCAGTAGTAGCACTTTATAAAACGACGGCTCTTGAATTTTGGCTTTGTCGATCACACCGGTGTCTAGGTTTTCGTCTAGGTTTCCATCTTGGTTTTCGTCTTGATTTGATACAATTATTCGGTTTTTCATAAGCCTTTTATAACATAAAAAAACAACCCGGTCTGTTCTTCTGACTAGGGGTACTAGACCTTAATGATACATTTTCTGTGTCATTATGAGAAAGGTAAAGAATATATTAAATAAGACTTTACCCTCAGAAATTACCGTCGATATAATAGACGAGTGTCAAATAACTAAAAAACCAAAGGGGTGAACGTGTTATCAAATAATAAAGGTTTCTCACTAATCGAGCTAATGGTTGTGGTCGCGATTATTGCGATTCTTTCAACTATCGCTATTCCGAGCTATCAGATTTTCCAAGCTAAAGCTCGTCAAAAAGAAGGGTTTGCATTGTTGGGTGGATATTTCCAAGCCGCACAAGCAGCTCGTACAGAATATAACTTTTTTCCCGGAAACTTTGTTGGTTCTGGATTCGCTCCTGCCGGTTCTCTAGGTTATCGCTTAGTGGCTGCCGATGCTGGTTTTACTCTTCCTTACGGTCAGGTTCAAGATGTGGCCTGTGTCACAACAGCCGCTGGTACAGCCTGTAACTGTGGTGGTGCCTGTGCCAACTTTAAAGAGTGGCTTGAGTGTGGAGAGGCGGGTACAACCTGCTTTGCCGGAGTCATAGGAACGACAGTCGGTCCCATTGCTCCAGCGACAGCTTCGGCTGTGGCTCAGAACACCTTCTTGGTGCACGCTGCTGGGGTTGTAAACACCAAAGCCGCACTTCGTGACGAGTATTCAATCAACCAACAGAAAGCTCTAACAATGGTGACAGACGGTACCAAATAATCGCTGTTAACATTTGATTTTTCTACAAAGACCGCTATCCTTTTGATAGCGGTTTTTTTATGAAAGCAATCATCGGTTTTTTACTCGTATTTATCTCAGTGCAAGCTTTGTTGAGTTATGATCTCTCAACAAAGAGAACCAAGGTCTTTATTGGCCCCTCTAAAAATATCAAAGGCTTCACATTCGGTTACGACGACTTTTTGGCCAGTGCCATGTGGGTGCGTTTGGTGCAAGACTTTCACGTCTGTGATCAGAGCAGCCGGAAAGTGAAGTACCCTGAATTCAAAGATAAAGAAAATCCATTAGATGAGATTCTGACCCGAGAACTTCCACCATCACGTTGTGAAGATGGCTGGGTTTATCAAATGTTGGATGTCATCACTGATTTACAGCCCGAGTTTCGCAGCGCCTATGTCGATGGAGCGACGATGCTTAGTGTGCTTGTCGATGATCGCAAAGGTGCCCAAAAGATTTTCCATAAAGGCATCGAGAATTTTCCCGAGGATTGGGAGCTTTTGTATCGCGCCGCCTATCACGAAATGTTCGAAATGCAGGACGCTGAAAAAGCCAAAGGCCTGATGTTGAAAGCAGCCAAACGAGGGGCGCCAGAGTGGGTGTACTCGTTGGCCGCACAACTTTTCTCGCGCACCGGCCAGGGTGTGTTTGCCCTTTCGATCCTTGAATCCGTGCTGGAGCGTGACCTGGCAGGAGATTTCTCAGACCGTATCAAACGTCGAATAAAGATCATTAAAGAGGCCATCCAACAATCCCCCAGTCAGTGATGAGTCGCCATCGAACCAGAGTCTTTGTGGTCGCATTTGATTTGTGAAATTTTCTAAGATTGCTTAAAAATTAACCTTTCCTAAATTCTCAAAAGCTTTCATTTTTGCTGCCTTGACAGCCTGGAATCCCGCCCCATATTGATGACAGCGCGAGGATCCGATTCATGAGCAGAGACTACTACGAAATTTTAGGAGTTGACCGTAACGCCAGTTCTTCAGAGATAAAGAAGGCTTACCGCAAAATAGCGATGAAAAATCACCCCGATCAGAATCCGGGGGATAAAGCGGCTGAAGACCGATTTAAAGAGGCCGCAGAGGCCTACAGCGTTTTGGGTGATTCTGACAAAAAGGCGAAATACGATCAATTTGGTCATGCAGCCTTCAACAACAATGGCGGCTTCAATGCCCAAGGCTTCGACAATGTCGATGACATCTTTTCCAGTTTTGGCGATATTTTCAGCGATTTCTTTGGAATGGGTGGCATGGGCGGCATGGGTGGTGGTCGTCGCCGCACCCGCTCCGGCCCACGCCGTGGCGCTGATTTGCGCTACCGTCTGGAAGTGGAGTTGGATGAGGTCATCACCGGAATCGACCGCGTTTTAGAGTTTGATACCGAAGAGAGTTGCAACCGTTGTTCAGGTAAGGGGAGTGAGCCAGGCTCCGATTCCGCCACCTGTCAGACCTGTGCTGGGCAAGGCCAAGTGGTCAACACCCAAGGCTTCTTCTCTGTGGCTACCACCTGTCCCACCTGTCGTGGGGCCGGACAAGTGATTAAAAATCCCTGCAAAGAGTGTAAAGGCCGCGGCCGTAAAACCGTGAGTAAAAAGATCACTGTGACCATCCCTAAAGGAGTCGACAACGGCACGCGTTTGCGAGTGGCCGGTGAGGGCGAAGGAGGCTCAAGAAACGGACCTCCCGGCGATCTTTACGTCGAGATTCGCGTTCGCCAACATTCCGATTATGATCGCCAGGGGCGAGACCTGTTGGGAAAAATCAAGGTGGCCTACACCCAATTGCTGCTTGGAACAGAAGTGGAAATCACCACTTTCGATGGCAAGAAAATGCTGACCATCCCCGAGGGCAGTCAGCCCGGCAGCGTGCTGCGCATGCGAGGCCTAGGTGTGCCTGATATTCGCTCCGGCCAGCGCGGCGACCTCTGTTTGCGCCTCGAGGTGGAATTCCCCAAAAAGCTCAAAAAGCAGGAAGAAAAGCTATTGCGAGAAGTGGCTGAAATTCGTGGTGAAAAGGTCAATGAAAAGAAGGGGATATTCGGCTGATGAGCCACCTTGACAAAAACCAAACAGACCACAAGTTAGTAATATAAGGGATTTAGGAAATCCATTGAACAGCAAGTTGAGGAGACCTCTTATCATTAGGCTCCAGTATCAGCTCGAAATAAGAGGACTTAAAAGGAGTATACAAAATGGGAAAAGTCATAGGAATAGATTTAGGGACCACCAACTCGTGTGTGGCCGTAATGGAAGGTGGCGACGCGAAAGTGATCGTCAATGAAGAGGGAAACAGAACAACCCCGTCTATTCTTGCCTATAAAGACGGTGAAAAACTAGTGGGTCAGGTGGCCAAGCGACAAGCTGTGACCAACCCTGAAAACACCATCTATTCAGCCAAGCGCTTTATTGGCCGCCGCTTTGAAGAGGTCCAAGAAGAGATCAAACGGGTGCCTTACAAAGTTGTTAAGAAAGGCAATAGCGACTGTGGCTTTGAAGTCAACGAAGGTGGCACTAGCAAGACAGTTTCTCCTGAAGAAGTGGGAGCCGCTGTTTTAGCCAAGTTGAAAAAAGTAGCGGAAGACTATCTTGGAACCGAAGTCACAGATGCTGTTGTGACTGTGCCGGCTTACTTTAACGATGCCCAAAGACAGGCGACCAAAGATGCCGGAAAAATCGCCGGACTGAATGTTCAACGAATTATCAACGAGCCAACAGCTGCGGCCCTGGCTTATGGATCTGATAAAAAAGAAGACGAGAAAATTGCCGTTTACGATTTGGGTGGAGGAACTTTTGATATCTCTGTTCTAGAAGTCGGCGACAATGTTGTGGAAGTGAAAGCCACCAATGGTGACACGCACTTGGGCGGTGATAACTTTGACGAAGTGATTTTTGATTGGCTTGTTGAAGAGTTTAAAAAAGAGCAAAGCATTGATCTTCGTAACGACAAGATGGCGGTTCAGCGTTTAAAAGAAGGGGCTGAAAAAGCCAAAATCGAATTGAGCTCCACACAAGAAACGGAAATCAATTTGCCTTTTATCACGGCTGATCAAAATGGTCCGAAGCACTTAAATGTAAAATTAAGTCGCGCCAAATTCGACCAATTGACCTCTGATTTAGTAAAGCGTTCGTTAGTCCCTGTTGAAAAGGCTCTGAAGGATGCCGGCTGGTCTGTAAAAGATATTGATGAAGTGATTTTAGTGGGTGGATCGACTCGAATCCCTGCCATTCAAAAAGCGGTGACCGACTTTTTTGGTCGCCAACCCAACAAATCGGTGAACCCCGATGAAGTTGTGGCCTTGGGTGCCGCCATTCAAGGGGGCGTTCTGGCTGGAGACGTGAAAGATGTTCTACTTCTTGACGTCACACCCTTGTCTCTTGGTTTGGAAACTTTGGGTGGCGTGATGACTCGATTGATCGAGCGCAACACCACAATCCCAACCAAAAAGTCGCAAGTGTTTTCGACAGCAGCGGACAATCAGTCCAGCGTGCAAGTTCACGTCCTGCAAGGAGAGCGCGAGATGGCGGCCGACAACAAATCTCTGGGAACTTTTGAGTTGGTTGGTATTCCACCAGCCCCGCGAGGAGTGCCACAGATCGAAGTGACTTTGGATATCGACGCCAACGGAATCTTGAATGTTTCAGCCAAAGACTTGGGAACTGGTAAAGAGCAAGCCATCCAGATCAAAGCCAAATCCGGTCTGACCGATGATGAAATTGATCGCATGGTAAAAGAGGCCGAAGCCAACGCTGACACCGATAAGGCAAAGCGCGAGCAAGTGACAGCCCGAAACGACTTGGACAACCTGACTTATCAGACAGAGAAAATGATCTCTGACAACAAAGACAAATTCCAAGACGCTTCCGTGCAGACCGCTCAAGAGGCCATCGAAGAAGCCAAAAAGGTTTCTGTCAAAGGCTCTGAAGCCACCGTTGACGAAGTCAAAGGAGCTTTTGAGAGATTGCAGAACGCCGCTCAAACCCTGAGTTCTGAGCTTTACAGCTCGCAAACTCAACAGCCCGGTGGTGAACAGCAAGCCGATGCTGGTGGCGATGCCGCCTCCGACGCCAAAGCGGGTTCATCCGATGACAATAAAGGTGACGATCCCATCGACGTCGACTTTAAAGACATCAACTAACTTCAGCCTTCGCTTGATAGCTGAAAAACAAAAAGCCTTGGTTTTTAACCAAGGCTTTTTTTATGCATAAAAATTGAAAAACAATTTTACTTAAAAGTCGTAGCTGGCACCGAAGCTTAAGTAGTTAAAGGAATCATCGATTTCAATTCCATACTCAACCAAGAACTGAAAGTCTTTAAGACTTGGAAAGTCCCAACGATTCGGCTTCCATTGCAAACCTAAAACCGCTTGCATGCTAAACAACGTGTCGTTCACGCTATCAAGTAAACCAAACTCAAAAGCACCGTAAGGGGTGAAGTCTCCAGCATTGGATTCAAAGCGCTTACTGATCATCGGGGTGACGTTCAAACCGTAAGTGGAATATCCATTGAAGTCAGCAAACACAAATCCAACCCGTCCGCCAACAGCCGGTTGATCCAAAGTGTCTGGAATCGGCATCCATTTATAAAAAGCCCCAAGGTAATAATCGATGGAACCGACTCCGCCTTCAAACTGCAGCTCGGATTCCTCATCCAAACCCGTGGCAAAGCGGGCGTTCAGGTTAAAGCCTTCCGGTGGATCCATTAAAATCTGTCCCTCTCCGAGGACGCGATACTCACCCTCACGCTTCAGGTCGCCCGTGTCCATTAAACTCATAAAAGCAGACGCCGGCACGGCGAAGCTAAAAACCAGTAATGAAAGTATAATCTTTTTCATGTCGACTCCTTGGATACTTCTTCCAGACAGATTCTAAAATACTAACCATACTATGGTCTGCTTTCAAGATAGGATGTGACGCACTGATAAAGATAAGCCCGCAGGAAGTCGAGTCCACCCAGTTGGCGACTTGGACCATTGGAGTATCTAACGCAATCTTCAATTTCGCAGATCCCTCATCTGTGAAAAAATAGAGTCATGATCGGGGTTTGCCTCAACTTTCACCAGCAAAAAGCCGATCAGAAAGAGATATGAAACCATTGGGAATCCTTTTTACAGTTTTATTGCTTAGTTTTCAGCCGCAAGTGTCAATGGCTGAGGACAGCCGTGACTGCTCGTGCCCGGTGGTCTCCTGCGGACCCTGCCAGAAACAGGTGACTGTTGGTAAAACCGTCAAATTCTGTGATTGGGGCGACATCAACGTTTGTCGCAAAGTGGTTTGCGAAAACGTCAGCTCTTACTTTCGTTGTTTATCAAAGCAAAACAAATCACCGGATTCGAAAGAAAAAGAAAACCAGGGTGAATTGGAATTGGTTTATGAACAGTCGCAGGAGAAACAAGGTAAAAAATCCTCACGCGCTCCGGCTTCCACGTTGCCAAAAAAATCCGCCCCGCAGAAAGGGTCATTTGAAACCAAGGGACGCATCGAAGCCGACAACAGCTCGCGGGTGATCGAAGGCGAGCAGTACTCGGATGTTGTGATTGGTGAAGTCAGTCACCTGAGCCGTAAACTTGAAATCCTGCACCGAGGCCGTCGCCAAGCTTTAAGCAAGGGACGCAAGCTGTTTGTCGGCGATGAAATTTACAATCACTCAGGCCAAGTCAAAGATCTGAAAATCAAATTTGAAAAAGGTGAGGTTCACCTGAAACTTAACGATAAATCCAAACTGATTGTTCACGACCCCCATTCCATTGTCGGCCGGTTTCAGCCATTTTTATATCTTGTTCATGGTGGCGTGGATTACCAAGTAACAATGAGTGAGGGTTCTTTTGACCTTCTTGCCGGGCAAATTCTGACTCGTGCCTCGGGCGGTCATCACAATGTAAAATACGAAATGGATGCCGAGGGCTTAAAGGTGCGAGTCGAAAGCTTTGCTAAAGGAGCCGATGTGATTCGGGCCCAAGATCTTTCCGGACAATCGATTCGTGTGGATGCTGGTAACTTTGTCAGTTGGGTCAGCGAAACCCCCAAACACCTTTTCAGTGCCGATGAAAAACAGGCCTTAGCTGGCGAGGGCTTTATCACTCCGGTTTTTGAGATGTCCGAAGCACGCCGTAAAAAATTAGGTTTGATTCAAGAAAAGCCCAAACCCCTGTTTGCCGATTGGAGTCAGAAACCCGGTGCTCAGGATTCACGAGATCCAGCGTCGTTTTCTGGAGATGAGCTTTGTCAGGCGCCGGCAGCCGCGTTTCAGCAATGTGCTTGGAGTTGCGAGGGAAATAGCCAAAATGCCGGGCACTGCCAGGCGGAAAAAGAGAATGTTCACTGTGTTCGCCGCGTCTGTAATGCCGCGGGTCAATGGGGCGTTCCCACCCCCTTCGCCTCGTCCTACAAGGATCTTTGCCCCGCCACGGGAGTCAGAGTGGGCGACTGCACCCCCTAACAATACCGTATACCGAAGACCGTCAACGGTAACCCGTATACAAAAGCCACAAATACAAAAAATCATTGATCCCAATCCAATATATTGTAATATCCCAGGCTCTTTGTGGCGGCCGTAGCTCAGTTGGTAGAGCCCTGGATTGTGATTCCAGTTGTCGCGGGTTCAAGCCCCGTCGGTCGCCCCATTTTCTCACTACTCCTGGTCAAACAAGTTTTTCCCGTCTTTCGAAAATGGATGGTATTGGCAGTTTCTTCGAAACTGCGGTGGGGCGCCCGACGGGGCTTGAACCCGCGGGGTGGGGGTGGTTGGTTGCTCCATTTTCTCACTACTCCTGGTCAAACAAGTTTTTCCCGTCTTTCGAAAATGGATGATGTTAGCAGTTTCTTCGAAACTGCCGTGGGGCGACCGACGGGGCTTGAACCCGCGGGGTGGGGTGGTTGGTTGCTTCAGATTCTCTCCTGCGGTGTTCGTTAACACTTTTCCTTAGCGAAGAAGGCTGGGGGTAGCTTTCCTTCAATTGTTACAATTTTCTAAATTAGTGAGTTCTGAATTTGAGACGTTCGTTTTTTGGATTGACCAACTTCGATGGAATTGGAAATTACTTAAACGTATCATTTTGATTTTTTCTCCCTTCATCCCCAAAGAATTGGCTTTAAGGGTATGGCATTAACTCTGCATTTACTTAAAGCTGGAGCTTCGTTCGGCCAGTGACGGTGTGAGTAGAGGCCAAACTTGGGGGTAAAAGTGGCGAATAAAATAATTCATTCTATTTTAATGATGTTGGTGTTCCTTGGTGCAAGCTCGGTGTTTGCGGCTGAATGGATGCCCAAAGACAATCTGGTTGAATACTACCCATCCAGAGATGGTGTGAATGTCGTGTTGGCCAGCGAAAGTCGAAATTTTTCGAGTTGTAATGGCGGGCGTCGATTTTCCATCCATAAATCCCATGAAAATTATCAAGTCCTTGCCGACTCGCTTCGCATGGCTTTTGCCTTAAAACTTCCTGTTAAATTGGTGGTTATCAACGAAGAGGCCTGCGCTCCAAGAATTGATAGAGCCGTTGTCGTACATAATTAATTTCGATTCACATAAGGGACTGATTATGGCTCACTTAATGGCAAATAAATTTCTTATTCAAAAAACTTTCCGCTTTATAAGTGTGTTGTGTTGTTTGCTGTTTGCGCAAACAGGCTATTGTGACTTAGAGAGCGATATAATGAACGGCGTGTTGCCAGCGGGGGTGCCTGCGACAACCTACAGTAACGGCAACTGCATGCAAGACTCCGAGGAAGCAGCTATCAAGGAAAAGTTTTTGTCGGATTCCAATACGATGAGTCTCGGCTCTTGTGAGCAGAGGTTTATCAAGCCGGTTGAAGTCGTTCGCGGAAATATTTACTATGTTCCTGGATCGGGATCATTAACCGACTGCCGTAAGTACAGAATTAATAAGATTCGATACACAGAAATGAAAATGGCCGTCGATCAAATTATCGAGTATGCCGAATCGAAAATCACAAGTTCAAGCAGCAACCAGTCGGCAAGAGCGTCGCAATGTCTTGCCAATGTTTATAAAAAGTGGGCCGACAAAAAAGGCTTGGTCAAACGAGACGGCCCTGATGATCAAGTTTATTTTTATCAGATGTGGTACACAGGATCTCTAGCAGCCGTTTTCTTAAAGTTTCCTAAACTGCGCTCAGAGATTGGTCGCAAAAATTACCGAGGTGCCATAAACACCTGGTTTTCACAATTGGGCGCCATCATACACAAAAGAGCTGTTGATGCTTTGGATCCGAAAAAGCCTCCTTATTCTCCCTTTGGAATCAATAATATGCAGCACGCCAGGGGCTTTTCCCTTCTCGGAGCCGCGTTGATTACACAAAATAACCTTTGGATCGAAAAAAGTCGTAAGATATTTGATGCCGCGCTAGAAACGGTGACCTCTACCGGTAAGGCCAACGAAAAAGGTTACTTGCCTTCCGAACTGCAGCGGAGATCCCGAGCCCTTAGCTACCACGAAGCGTCTCTCACTCATCTTTTAGGAATTCTTCGACTGTCCCATTCCTTCCACTGCAGTTTTCTAGATGCAGATTGGAAAAAGGCTAGAATGGCTTTTTTAATTAGAAAGGTGATCGAGGGACATCACAATCTTGTTGTTTTCGAAAAAGCCAGTGAAGCGTATGACAAATCAATTGGGAAGTACTCGGAAGACCATAACTATGTTCAGGGAGACAAGCGCAGCGCCGATTACCACCTGGAAACCCTTGGGTACGGTGAAGACAGAGTGAAGATTTTAGGCCTGGTGATGCCCTATCTTGAGGCTCGGGACATCAAAATTAGACTGTCTTCCAACTTTTCTGACTCTTGGTACTACGACACCAAGCTTGGCGGAAACGCACGTCTTCTGCCTCGCCCAGGCAGTGTTTGGTATCCTAAAAATAGACCCGGTTTTTGCAAAGAGCCCGATCCAAAAAAGTTGGCGGAGAAGTTTTTCTCAATTTAA
>CAXRIX010000139.1:0-31901 GCA_964230555.1 Bdellovibrionales bacterium | reverse complement strand
TTGATAAATGAAATAATGTTTGGAGATTAAATCAAATTAAGTTAGCGTCTTGTGCGAAGACGGAGGACTTTTGAAACTTTTTATTAACCTACTGGTGAATATTATCATTTTATTCGTGATCGATGCCATTTGGATCAATACAGTGGGTGGGGCCTTTTACGCTGACCAGCTCTCAGCAATCGGGCGCTTTACAGCAGACGGGGCGTGGAATGTGCGAGTAGGGCCAGGGCTTGCGGTTTATTTTCTTATGGCTTTTGCTATCGAAATTTTTGTCTTCCGCAATCAGTCCATCAAAGGACTGCGATCCACCCTTTGGCATGCCGGGCTTTTGGGTATTATTATTTACGGAGTTTTTGACCTCACCAATCGCGCCATCCTTGAAAGTTACCCCATGGCTATGGTGACAGTGGATATGCTATGGGGCTGTGCTTTGTTTACAGCCATAGCTTTTCTAAGTTTCCACCTGCGTCGCAGTCTAACTCTTCTTTAAACGATATTAATCGTCTTCGCTGTCTTCTTTTTTCTCATCAGGATCGACAATCGGCCAAGGCACTTCGCCTCCCAACATTACGATGTCTTCTGAATTGTTATCTTCATCGGAAATATTGTTTAAAAATTCAGACAACGTGATAACGCGACCGTCTTCAAGCTGTACTTCTAAGCCTTGAAGTTTGGGATGGTTCTCTCGGATGTGAAAAACTTTTTCACAAGAGGCTTGTGTGCAAGGATCTTGGGCAAAGACAGACAAGGGCGCGAGCAGTAGAAAGGCACAAATTTTAAGCATAATTCCCCCCAGAATTTGTGAAAAAATAACAAAAAATTTGAGAAAAGCCACAAAATTCTCCAAGATTCTTTGTTTTTTTTATCTTGCAAACACCGGTCAGGCCCGTCGGATGGCATGAAACCCCTGAAAACACTGGCCTCTCCAGGGAAGTGCCTTTTGAAAAACCTCCCTATAAACATTACAGATGAAAGCTGCTTCCCTTAATGGAACGGGCCTGCTACGAATTTCCCGCTGTTATTAAGAGCACATCATTCATAGGAGAGAGTGTTTGAAGCTTAAGCATAAAGCAAACGTAACATTCTATATTTTGTGGTCGCTTGGACTGTTGTGGGTTGCGGCCTGCGCGCCTGATCAAATCAATGTGATCGACAAAGGTGATCGACCGGCGGACACTTCCGAGATCGAAGTGCTGTTGCAAAGCCCATCTCGAATCGGATTCGCGGCCGTCAATCGGTTGGTTTTTGAAAGCTCGTGCAATGGCTGTCACAATTCGGCAAAGGCTTCTGGAGGACTCGACCTCAGCAATTATGAATCAATCATTCAAAGTGATATTCCCAACCTTCTTATGCTCGGCGAACCAATGGAAAGTCGGTTGTATTCTTCCCTTGAAGCTGAAATGGGATCGCGGCGCATGCCGCCCGAACCCAAAGCTCTGCTGCCCGAGGCCCAGCGTCAGTTGGTTTATGAATGGATTGCCCGCGGTGCTCCTGAAAAAGGAGGAGAACGTCAGGCCTTTTTAAGCTTAGAAGAAAAATTGGCTCCGTTTTTTGAAAACCCAGAAACCATTGATTACGAAGTTGTGCAGCAGTGGGTTTTTAAGCCCGGCCGTTGTTACGAGTGTCACAGTCAGCAAGGTTATCGTAGCAATCAGACCGCCATGGTTTTTGGCACCAACATGAGTTCTTATTCCAGTTTGTTTTATCTCAACGGTATCGTCCGGGGTCAGCCACTCAATTTGCACGATAGTGATTCGGGGTATCTGGTGGCAAAGGGTTCTCGAATCTATGAGGCCGTTGCTGAGTCGCAAACAATGCCCCCTAAGGAAGAGGGGTTTCTTCCCTTAAGCGAAACCCGAGTCAAACTTCTACGTCTTTGGATCTTAAACTGTGCGATTCAAGATTTTGATCCTTCGGCCAGCGAAAGCCTTTTAAATGTGGGCGAAGGGGCTGAGAAAGTGCGGCGTTGTTATTAGACGCTAGGGTTTCTCATTGTCGGTTTCCTCTGTTTTGTTGTAAGCCTGCCATTTTTTGTTAACGATCAAGCGGGCGCCACGCCCAAACTTAAAGTAAGAAAACAGCCACTGCATTAAAACAAAAATTCGATTGCGGAACTTGGCAATAAATAGCACGTGGATAAAGCACCACGCCACCCAAGCCACAAAACCAGTAAAATGCAGTCGACCAACCATGGCCACCGCTTTGGTGCGTCCGATGGTCGCCATTGAACCTTTGTCATTGTATTCAAAGTTTTTGCGGTCTTTGCCTTGCACACTTCGCAAAATATTTTTAGCCGCCCATTGTCCTTGTTGGAGGGCGACCGGGGCCAAACCTGGAAGTTCATTGCCGTCGTCTGCAATAAAGGAGGCTTGATCGCCTATCACAAATGTGTCACGGGCGGACTTTAAGCTAAGATCTTTTTCAACGGACAAGCGTCCGGTCTTGGTTGTTTCATTACTGACTTTTTTGCTGAGCTCCGCGGCTTGTACGCCGGCCGCCCAAATCACGGTTCTAGCATTAATCCATTCAGAGTCCCCAACTCGCACACCTTTGTCACTAACATCGGTCACCATGGTGTTGAGTTTCACTTCCACACCCATGTTCTCTAAGTCTTTTTTTGCGTGATCCGAAAGATCATCAGGAAAGGCGGCCAGTATACGAGGGCCCCCTTCTACCAGAAGCACACGCGATTGTGTGAGGTCAACACTGCGAAAATCTTTCGCCAAAGTTTTTCTCGCCATTTCGATAATGGCTCCGGCTAACTCGACGCCCGTTGGGCCTCCACCGACGATGACGAAAGTCAGCAGATTCGCCTGTTCCACGGGATCGTTGCACTTTTCGGCTTTCTCAAAAGCCAGAAGAACGCGGCGGCGAATTTCAGTGGCTTGCTCAATGGTTTTTAAGCCCGGAGCGTAAGGTTCCCATTGATCGTTGCCAAAATAAGAATGACTGGCTCCACAGCTTAAAATTAAATAGTCATAACTTTCCCATTCACCCGAATGAAAGACGCGCTTGTTTTTCAAGTCGACATCTTCCACCTCAGACAAAGTGACGCGAACATTTTTGTAGGATGAAAAATACCGACGCAACGGAAAGGCGATATCCGAGGGGTTTAAGCCCGCCATGGCCACCTGATAAAGAAGCGGCTGAAACAGGTGATGATTGCGTTTGTCCAACAAGTGGACCGAGACCTCTTTACGACCACCCAGGGCTTCAGTGGCCGCTAAACCACCAAAACCTCCACCAACAACGATAACTTTCTTTTGAGAACTGCTTTGCTCCATAGCTGCAAAACCTACACAGTTGTAGCCTCCACGTAAACAGGTAAATGTTATAAAGTCTCTAGCATTTCGACTTGCTTGTGATTAATATCTACGCTTTCCTTATAGCCACAAAGCAAGGAGTTCCATTGACGGTATACAAGCGATTTTTTCCCTTGGTTTTTCTTCTCCTCACTTTCTGTGGAGAGGTCGATGATCGTGGCGATAAGCGTCCGGATTCCAGTAATAAAAGTCTGACGGGTTTCCAAAAAGAACGCATCGCCGATATCATGGGCTCACTGGGGGACTTGCAATATGTTGTGTACAAAATTGCACAATACGATTTCGATATTCCCGATCAACAACAATCGGCAGATCTGAGCGTCAATCGAGCCCCCCAACGTCGATTGCTTTTGCGTCGTTTTGATCTTCTCCGTTGTTTGGTCAGAGATCAGGGAAGTTTGGGAACTTCAACTTTTAGTCTTAAGCTTTCCGGCAATCGCTGTCCGACTCACCTGGATTACTATGAAAGTCGTGGTGAACCGACAATCACTAAAACCGAATCCACTAGCATTGAAAGTCATGAGATGAAAATCGGTCATAGTTACGACGTGCGTTTGCCAACCGTGACCTCCGATGTTCGCTTTATGGAGATGGAGGGAGTGTTTCGTAAAATCAATGAGAAAGAAGAAAAAACGCAGCGTCTGACAAAGCAAGCCGATATCAAAGTTTCAGGACATTCGCGGCAGGCTGGAAATTTCGAATACACTCTTGAAGAGCGTTTGATAGACACGCAAAAACAACAGGGGAGTCGAGAGCGCATTTTGACTCGCTCGGATCAACTCAGAGTGGGTAAGGACTTACGAGTTACTCTCTACAGAGCCGATCGCTATGTTAACGATCTTTTTGTGGGACAAGTTTTTCGATTGAATGCTGTCGATATCTCAAAAGACGACTACATTGAACTTATGCAAGATCTCCACAACCAGTGGGGTGTGGAGATTTTAGATTCTTTTTAAAACTATTCTCTAACAAAGTTTTCATCGAGGGTGGCTTCGGGGCGCTCTCCACCTTCGAACTGATCCCAGCCTTGGGTGTGTAGACGAAGGGTTCCACGTCCAAACAATTCCATTCCATAGGTGTAAGTCGGAAGAAAGCGATTCATTTTCTCTTGAAAGGCCAAGCAACCGTCGGAGGTCGTACTTCCGGGCTCCAGTTCATCGGTCAGTTCGACTTGGTAAACACCAAACACCAGATTGTGGGTTTGAGGGATTAAATAAGTGTCGCCGGCTTCGTTGGTGCGCTGTCGGGTTTCGCGGCTTAGCTGAGAAACGTAAGCCACCTGACCACGCAACCAAAAGCTGCAGTGGGTTCCCGGGGGCATCACTGGGTTGTTGGCTTCGCCAACATTGCGATGCTTTAAAACTTCAATCTCGCCATCTCGGGTGATGGTGAAGCGCTCGCCGGAACTGGCAAACTGGTCACTGCGCTCGGTGAAGGTGCCGTTGTACTCGGATAGAAATTGCTCGGTGACATCTTCGCCGCCCATATTGGTGTCATCGGTCTGGCTGCAGGCTAAAAAGTTGAAGGCAATCACTGAAATTGCCAAAAGTCGCAACTTCTTCATGGGGTTCACTCCTTTTTGTAGTTACGCCCATGATAAGTCCAAGATATGTGCCAACGAAAAGGGGGTAGGAGCCCTTTAGAGGGCCAAAGGTGGATGGCTTGGCGTTGACACCCGTTAAATTGTTTATCACCTGTAAAAAAGGTTTGAGGGGCTTTAATAGGTCTGAGACCCTGCTCAACCCAAAGCGAGCGGGCAAAGCGTTTAAAAAAACGCAAATTCCGCGCAAGCCCCTGGTAGGGCTTAAAGCCGGTGACGGGGCCCAATTTCTTGGGTGTTTTGTTGGTAGGAACTGCGGGCTCAACACAGTTGAAGAAATACGTTAGGTAGGTCAGTCGGATATTAGTTTGCTGACGGCTTTTTAAATTTTACGGGGTTTCCCTGTGAGCTTGAAGCGGTTGAGCGACCGGTTCTCCTTCACACCCCGGGATCAGTAGGCCTTTTCTTTTAGGGCCTTTCTTCTCCCCCCATTTGTTGGATCTAGGTATAGCAACGCCCCTAGCATAAGGGAAATTGATTATAATTATTCGAGGAATAGAAAAAACTTATAGTTAGATTTCAGACAGTCGTTATTTTCGTTCTGTCATTTTTTCATACCAACCGGTCCCCTAACGTACTGATAACAGGAGGTTAAAATTCAAGGGCGCAGTGCAACAGTCGAACCGACGGAAAACGGCTCTGTGCTTGGTTTTCCGTCAAATTATCAATCAGCTTTCAATTGTAAAGATTTCTCGCCAAACCTGCATTTGAAAGCCTGTTTTGTGGGCCATTATTTGGTATGAAGGGGACGATGAAAGAAGACACCCAATCCTCAAATGATGCCGACAAAAAAGTGGACCGCGAAGAGCCACCGATTCCACCACCGGGGTTTGACCCGGAGTCTCTACAAAAAGAGTTTCGCGATCTCGTTGAGAAAAAATTTGGCGGCAAAGTTCAAGTTCTCTCTATGGACGAGGGCATGGGATTCGATAGCACACCCGATGAAGAGATTCTTGAAGAGGACGACGTTGAAAAACTGGATGCCATCAATGAATTTGCCTACAAACCAAAAGATATAAAATCCTACATGGATCGATTTGTTGTTGGACAAGACGAGGCCAAGCGCGCTTTGGCCATTGCGGTTTGCGATCATTACAATCACTTAAAAGCTAGCCTTGATGAAGTGGAAGATCAGCACTATCAAAAACAAAACGTTATGATCCTTGGACCGACGGGTGTCGGTAAAACCTACCTGGTTAAATTAATCTCTGATTTGATTGGTGTTCCCTTTGTTAAAGCGGATGCCACTCGCTTTAGTGAAGTTGGTTACATGGGTGCCAATGTTGATGATGTGATTCGCGATTTGGTGCAAGTGGCCGGGGGCGATCATCATTTGGCCAGCAAGGGTATCGTCTACGTCGACGAGGTCGATAAATTGGCCTCTCGTCGAGATCACACCGGGCGTGATGTTTCTGGGCGAGGCGTGCAGTTTGGTTTTTTGCGTTTGCTTGAAAACAGTGACGTTGATCTGAATTCCAGTCACGACATTGCTTCACAGTTTAAAACTTTTATGAATTTTCAGAAAAAAGGTAAGGCCGAAAAAGAGATCGTTAACACCCGAGACATCCTGTTTATTTTTAGCGGTGCTTTTCATGGCCTCGAAGACATCGTCAATCGACGCTTAAACCAACAGCCAATCGGTCTTCATCAAAAGGCTGACAAGCTGGATATGACCCAAGCCCTAAAAAAGGTGGAAGCTAAAGATTTGGTGGAATTTGGGTTTGAGCACGAGTTTATTGGCCGATTGCCTGTGCGTGTCGCTTGTGATTCTTTGGAAGTGGATGATCTTTTTAAAATTTTAACCACGTCCGAACATTCAATTGTTAAACAGTACGTGGAGTCTTTTAAGCATTATGGCATTGCCATTAAATTTAGTAAGGGTGCTCTCAAGATGTTAAGTGAACAGGCCCACGAGCAAAAAACCGGGGCGCGTTCGTTGATTGCGGTTTTCGAAAAACTTTTGCGACCTTTTAAGTTCGAACTGCCATCGACTCAAATTAAAGAACTCCTTGTCGATGAGGAGATGGTCAAGAACCCTGAAGGCGCTCTTCATCATCTGACTCATTCTTAACGACCGTTAAATAAAGTATTCAAAACTGCGGATTTACTCGACTCGGTCACAGGCGCTGGAATGTCGCCCTGCCTTCGCGCAAAGCCCTTCTCCGAGAGTGTCGACACGATCGCAAACGCTGGAATGTCTGCCTGCTGCCGCGCAAAGTCCTTCTCCGAGATTGTCGACTCGGTCGCAAACGCTGGAATGTCTGCCTGCTGCCGCGCAAATTCCTTCACCAAGATTATCGACTCGGTCGCAAACGCTGGAATGTCTGCCAGACGCGGCACAAATTCCTTCACCAAGATTATCGCCTCGAAGTGACTAACCAATAAGTTGATCAATGATGTGGCTGACTGGGGCCTTGTATTGGGCGCCGAAAATCACTTGGTGATTGAGCATGTGATACAAATTATAAAGGTGTTTACGAGTTTGATAGTTGGGATCAAGCGGTGATTCGGCTTGATAGCTTTCGTAAAACAGTGGATCAAATCCGCCAAAGCATTCTGTCATCGCTAAATCAGTTTCGCGATCGCCGTAGTAAAAGGCGGGGTCGACAATGTAAGGCTTCTGGTTGGGGCCACAAATGATATTGCCGTTCCATAAGTCACCATGCACGGGGCTGACTTTTGGGTTGTGATCTTTTAATAGATCCATGGTCGCCGATTTTAATTCTTCGATACGTTTTTCCGATTCTGAAAGTCGACCTTGCTGTTTTAATTGATTGAGCTTGAAAAGAATTCGATTCTGCCAAAAGAAATCCGCCCACGACATTGTGTCTGAACCGGTGTTCTTTTGCTCAGACAAGCCGATAAAGTTGTCGGACTCAAATCCAAACCCAGGGCCCGAAGCATTGTGCATCTGCGCTAGCTCTGTTCCCAACTGTTTCCAAAATTTGGAGGTCGGCGCCTGGGGCTCGATGTATTCCAAAATTAAAATCTTTTGATCCGCATGAATTAGTTCTGGAACCAAAGAGGTCCACTTTTCAAGAGCTAAAAGACCTTCGGACTCTTTTAGAAAAACGTCTGAGTCTTTGTCATTGGTTTTTACGAAAAATCGTTGATTGCCACTGTTGACCACAAAGGCCGGATAAGAACAGCCCCCTGATAGTTTTTTGATTCCATCAATCGAGCGCCCCAACACTTTTGAAAACTCGGCTTCCAAAGTGGTGGGTGTCATTAGTTATTCATTTCCTTTTTGATCTCTTCAAGCAAGCCGTTGCAAGCGTCCTCTAAAAGATCGAGAACAAGCTCGAAGCCCTCAGGACCACCGTAATAGGGGTCAGGGACTTGGTCGTGGGGATGATTGGAAGCAAAGTCCATCATCTTGCGAATTTTGTATTTAAGATCATCAGCCGTCAATGCCACCACGTTGTTGTAGTTGCTGTTGTCCATAGTGATCACATAATCAAAGGCTTCAAGATCGCTGCGTTCAAGGCCGCGGGCGATGCTCTCAAGTTTATAGCCGCGTGAATTGGCGTGCTCTTGCATGCGCTCGTCAGCCGGCTCTCCGGCATGGTGAGAGGTTGTGCCGCAAGAGTCGATCTGAATCTTGTCCTCAAGACCTTCTTTTTTTACAAGGTGGGTAAAAACACCTTCGGCGGCTGGTGATCGACAAATATTTCCTAAACAAACAAAAAGTACCTTTTTCATTTAAAAATCTTCCTCCGCTGCGGCTTGTTTTCTCATTTGCCAAAGCTTTTGGCTCATAAAAGGGCGTCGGGTTTCGCCTGTACAAACTAACAATAGTTTGGTGATTTTCAAGTTCATTGGGTCGGTGAATAAAAGAATCATCATTTCTCGAATATAATTGGTACTGAGAGTGATGTAGTTGTCGGTGCCGACACCCAGTTTTAGTCCCTTCTTCTCCCACCAAGAGAACGGGTGATCTTTGTAATCTTCAAATTGGCCGGTCAGTTTCTTGTTCGACGACGGCAGAGCAATCACTGACAGTTGCTTATCAATCATTCGATTCAAAATATCGTGTTGATAGTGTTCGACCTCACGGGCCATATGGAATTTTGTCTTAACAAACGTCGTGAACTCGCTTTTCGAAAGCTCAACGCCGTTAAGCAGCTTATCGCGAACCTTGGTGTAGGAACTCCAGTCCATGGCATTGATTTCATCGTATTCGATACTGCCTTTGACTAGAGGTTCACCACGGCGATTGTAATGCATCACACGCTGAAAGATGCTGTGGTAATAAAAATTGGGATTAATTCCTAAAGACAGACCATGCTCGATGGCATCGACATGCCAAATGTTCATGGCGTTATCGACAGACTGAATACCCATTCGTAAAGTCTTCCAGGTTTCTCCATGGTGCGAACGAATCTTTAGCCCGATGGACTGCAATTTGCGAAATCCAACTTTCATTTCTTGAAAGTGAGATTTTCGATAAAGCTCTTTTTCACTTCCCACAGTATCCACTTCCAAAACATTGGGGTGAAGCTCGGGGTGATCTTCTAAAATCCGACGCAGTTCAGAGACCTGAAAGTCGAAGTCTTCCTTTTTATTTTTAAAGCGTTTTGAGTCGTAAAAATCCGGCTCTTTACGAAAACAGGGAGACAGAATAAATTCAAACTCCGGGTGCTCTTTCTGAAACCGTTTGAGTCCATCAAACAGACCCAGCAAAACATCCTGAGGGGTGATATTTTCAATCCCTGGGATCTGTTCAGAGGATTTGGTTGTCGATCGCGACAGAGAGAACTTAAGGCGAATGGCGCCGATGTTGTATTGGTCCCAAAGGCTTTGTGCCAAATGGTAAGCGGCATCCGCATGGGCCTGGCGATCCACCAATGTGAGTTTTGCCAAATAAAGAATCTTCAGGTAGCGATCAAATTTTTCGGTGTCCTGTAGGCGAATCAATGCATCGACATCAGCGGCCGACTTGATCGGAAGACTGTCGTCGCCATAAACCTCTTTGATTTTCTCTTCGTAAATGGCTTTTTGCGGACCTTCCAAAAGCGCTTTGACCCGAGGATAAATATACTCCGCGGTCAATGACCCAGTCAGGTGGATGTGCTCTTCACGGTAACGCAACGGAAAATGATTGAAAAAGCGGAACAGGGCGCGACCGATCTGGTGTTCAAAAAGTTGTTCGATTTCGATTTGATCGATTCGATAGGCGTTCAAAAGCTGTAAAAAGGTAATGACCTCAGTTTTGATGTCTTTTGGAAGAGTCGGTGCTTGAACCATAAGTTCAAGAGTGTCCAGAAGGCTCAATCCATTGGTTTCGCTAATGGTGTGAATGAGTCTTGAATAAATTCTATCGTTGAGTTTCTGGGGCATAAGACGGCTTCAGAATGACAGAAAAGCCGTGAAAAAGCCACCAGAATTTCTGGTGGCCAAGCATTGGAATTTTTTAGTAGGAGGCCAAAGGCAGATACTGATCCATCCAAGTGAAAGCGGCGGGCCGAGGATTGGCAACACCAAATCTCTCAGTGAAAAATCGCGCGACTTTACGGCGCCCACTGGAAGGGAACAAAAAGTAAAGAACCGTGGAAACGTGACTGTCGTTGTAAAAATGGGCTTCGGGTTCGCCGAAGGCCTCGTGCAAGAGGTATTGGTTGTCAGTGGGCACATGGCGATCTTCGGTGGCAATGACCATATTCAAGGTTTCAGGTAACATGGTTAGAGCCAAATCGACGGGATCGTAGGTGATGTAATCTCGCAGATAGTCCTCGTACTCTTCATTCGACTCCATATTCAATTCACGCATGCGCTTGCGGCGAATCACTGACACCTCATCCTGATCGCTGGTGGCTAGGATCTGTGGAATGTCTCCACCAGCCACCACAAAATATCCAGCCGCGATGCTGGGTTGTGTGGCCATGACAAAGGCACTTAAGATGCCGCCAAGACTGACTCCAAAAACACCGACGCGCTTTTCATCCAAGTTAGGATCTTGTTCGATCATGACCATCGCACCCTTCATGGCCGCGCCAATGCGGTAGAAAGTCTCTTGGTGGTCTTCCGGTGGTAACAGTTTACCATTGGCCTGTTTTTCAATATTGGCAAAATCGTTGGTCAGAATAATGGCTGCCATATCGCTATCACAAAGAGTCTCAGCCGTTTTACGATCAAGATAATTGATGCCGCCAATCGGTGGCAGCATAAGAACAGCAGGGACTCTTTCTTCACCCAAATCTTCACGGTTGGGTATGTACATCGACATTGTCACTGTCAAAGGCTCAGCGGCTCCGGGATACTCCGTTTCGAATTCGCGAGTGTAAACCCAACATCTTGAGAAATAACCTCCGTCTTTACTGCTTTTTATTTCACGATAAACGCCTTCATACTGAAATTCTTCGACGATGGCGGCCACATCTTGTGGAGCCAATGGGTCACGAGCCATCAATTGTTGTGAAAAAAGAAAAAGGCTCACAAGAGCCAACAAAATTCTATCCATAGAAACCCCCAATAAATCCGTCTAGTGGAGCTCTTATGATAGAGAAAAGCTTAAAAAAAAGGCTATTAAAAAATTATTTTATGGTTTGCGTTCTGTCAGGCTCTTTCATGAGCAACGCGTTACCATGTCATTCTGACAAGGCTCGCGTCACTATCTCATAAAGATTGTTCGAAAGCTTAGCAGCCTTCATTTTTTCAAGAGCTTGTTTCATCCCGGCTTGGTACTCAGGTGCCATTTTTTTCCAATTGTTAAAGCACGATCCCAAGCGAGCAGCGACCTGGGGATTTCGACTATCAACATCCATGGTTTTATCGGCGAACCAATCATAAACCTCACCATTTTTTTGATGAAAATGGGCCCAGTTGTTTTGCGCAAAAGAGTACAACAAAGCATAGATGTTGTTGGGGTTGGTTTTATCAAAATCTTTTGATTCGTAACGGCTTTTCAAGTCGGCAAACGCCGTTTCGGTACGGGCAATGGCTGTCACACTAAAAAGTTTATTAAGAACCAAGGCATCTTGATGCCATTCATCGCGAAACTCCTGCATGGCTTTTTTGTACTCGCTACTGTTGTACTTTGAAAGTCGCGCCAAGGCCGCCAGTTGGTCTGTCATGTTGGTGGACTCGCTAAACTGTTTGTAAAAAATGCCAGCACCTTGGGCCTCATCGTGGCGATAGAGGTAGTTCAGCAAGGTGTTTTTAAAACTTCGCAAAGCCACGTCCTTAGCCGATTGACCCAGCTTTCGATCCGCCAATTTCTGATAGGCATTCAATAAAGTTTGGTGATTTTTCTCTGAAATCTGTTGGTAAAATTGGCTGTAAGCTTGGTGAAGATTCGCAGGATCAAGACTGTCAATAAACTGAGCCAAGCGGTGGGTTTGGGGCAGTTCTAAAAGTTTTGCTGTTAAGGCCGGATCCTCTTCGCCTTTCTTCACCAACTCGTCACAGGCGCTGACCAGTTCGTCCGGAATTTGCGGTGTCTGTCCACTGCTAATTTCGTTATAAAATCGAATCAGTGTCTGACGGAAAAGCTTTTGTCCCGACTCCCAGCGATTAAAGCTGTCCGGGTCTTTGGTCATCAACAGATAAAGATCAGTGTCAGGTTGTTCAAAATTAATTTGCACAGGAGCTGAGAACTCACGGTTCATCGACAAAATAGGCTCTTGGCTGATGTTGGTTAAAGTGAAAGTTTGGTTTTTCTTGGTCAATTCAAGAACTACGGTTTTTTGGGTCTTCTCGCTACCTTCGACCGTGAAGTCCAACGGGCTGCCGGCGCGCGAGATCAATCCCACTTTAAAAGGGATGTGAAACGCTTTGTTCTCTTCGTTGTTGCGAGGATCGACAGTTTTCTGATGCAGCTCAATTTCAAATTTTTGTTCACTTTCTAGGTAACGGGTGTGAATCGACAGCTCTGGGGTACCGGCGAAATCATACCATCGTTTAAACTGACTTAAATCTCGGCCCGACACTTTTTCCATTGCCAGAATCCAATCGTCGGTGGTCACCGCTTGACCATCAAAGAGTTCAAAATATTTCGTCACTCCTTTTTTAAACATATCGGGTCCAAGAAGGGTGTGTAGCATCCGAATCACTTCGGCGCCTTTTTCATAAACAGTGACAGTGTAAAAATTGTCGATAGCAATGTAAGAGGCGGGGCGCACGGGATGGGCCATTGGGCCCGAATCTTCGGGGAACTGTCGTGAGCGAAGCATGGCCACATCCTCAATACGCTTAACGGGGCGTGAGTTCATGTCGCTGCTAAACTCTTGATCGCGGAAAACAGTCAGGCCCTCTTTTAAGCTCAGTTGAAACCAGTCGCGGCAAGTGACGCGGTTGCCGGTCCAATTGTGAAAGTACTCGTGTCCGATGACCCGTTGAATCCCTTGGTACTCATCGTCGGTGGCCGTGTCGGAGCTGGCAAGAACATATTTTGAGTTAAAAATGTTAAGGCCTTTGTTTTCCATGGCTCCCATGTTGAAGTCGTCAACTGCAACCACATTGTAAACGTCCAAATCGTACTCGAGACGATAGGTTTCTTCGTCCCATTTCATGGCCTGTTTCAAGGAGTCCATGGCAAACCGGGCGCGCTCTTGTTTGCCTTTATCAACAAATATTTTTAAATCCACTTTGCGATTCGAGCGGGTTAGAAAAGAGTCTTCAATCCAATCCAGATCACCGGCCACTAAGGCAAACAAATAGCAGGGCTTTGGAAACGGATCTTCCCAAACGGCGTGATGGCGTCCCCCCTCCAAGTCTTTTTCTTCAATCAAGTTTCCGTTTGAAAGCAAGACGGGGTATCGTTCTTTATCGGCCGAGACCGTGGTGCGGTACTTGGTCAACACATCCGGACGATCCATAAAGAAGGTTGTTCGGCGAAAGCCTTGGGCTTCCATTTGCGTGCAGAAAACAGTTTTGGTTTTATAGAGGCCGGAAAAAGCTTTGTTAGTGTGGGGCTCCAATCGGACTTTGGTTTCTAGAAAAAAGGTATCGGGGCAATTGTAAATGTGCAGACCTTCATCGTCTTGCTTGAATTCGGCCTTATCCAGAACTTCACCATCCCGTCGGATTTCTAGTAAATTTAAGTTGCGGCCGTTGAGGTAAAGACTGTCGGAGGAGTCTTTGCTTTTGGGGTTTCTTTTAAACAGCATTTTGGAGACCACAAACGTTTCTTCCTCATGGAGCTGAAAGTCCAAGTCAATATTGGGGATCAAGAACACAGGGGGTTGATAATCCTTCAAAAAAATCGTTTGAGGCGTTTTAGACATCGTTTGGCTCCATGGTTGTACTTGGTCCAAACAGGTAGCAAATTCGTTGCAGCTCTGCAAGCGACGAAGGCTGGAAAGGCCTTTGTTTTCAGTTGTTTCTTAGGTTTTGGAACTTATCCAGCTTTTTCTGCATCCCGGCAGGAGGCAAATCGCTAAATTGAAAGGGAAAGCTGATATCTAGGTTTTCACCTTTCGGGTGGACTGGGAAGTCCCAAGACGTGATTCCGGCAAATAAACATTTGTTCAGTGTTTTGTTTTTCAAGGTGGATTTTTCGGGAATCATCTTCGGATTGGTGGCTTTTCCGTCCGGACCCACCACAAAGTTCACTAAAACTTTACCTTTAAGTTTAGCGCCATTCTCGGAGGTCAGCGCTTTGCGATAGCAATAGCTGAGGTATTTGCGATGGGCGCCAATGGCGGCGCGAATCTTATTGCGATCGACGCTGGGTGGGGCTGGCTCAGGAGCCGGAGGCGCTTCCTTCACTGGAGTGGTACATTGAGCGAGCAAAAATAAAATAGGGAGAATCCATCGCATAGGTAAATAATAGATGCTCGTCATTGAGACGTAAATCCTTTGTTGAAATATCCCAAGGTGTTAATCGTGGTTGTGGTCGACTTTTGCACAATCAGGCTGTTATAAACCCAGTATGCAGTGGCAGAAATTCAAAAAGTTGAATTATTTAGTGGATCAAAAGGAGCAGGCTGATACCTGCGTGGTTCTTTTCCATGGGTACGGGGCTGATGCTAATGACTTAGGCAGTCTGGCTCAAATTTATAAAATCAAAGAAACAACCGACTGGTATTTTCCTCAGGGTGTATTAGAAGTTCCCATTGGTCCGATGATGTCCGGGCGGGCTTGGTTTGAGTTGCGAGTCAGTGACTTTGAACAAGTGGCCGGTGGCAAGGTCACTGATGTACCGATTCGCAAAGAAGACGACAAAGTGATTCAAGAGGTTTGTGCCTGGCTGAATCACCTTGGTAAGCTTTATAAAAATGTTTTTATCGGTGGTTTCAGCCAAGGTGCTATTTTAACTAGTCATGCTTTTTACCGTTTGAATTTCACACCAAAAGCTTTGGTTCTGCTGTCAGGTTTTCTGGTCGCGCCGGCGGCTTTTCCAACTCTGGCCAAAGAGCAACAGGTTCCTTTTTTCCAAAGTCATGGCGAGCGTGACGAAGTCTTAAATGTCGCGGGTGCGCAAAAACTTTTCAACAAGTTGCAGGACTTGGGCATGAAGGGACAATGGCATAGTTTCAACGGTGGTCACGAAATCCCATTGGACGTTATTGCTGAGTCACAAATTTTTCTAAATTCTGTTTTAGAGAAGTCGGAATAGAAACTTTACTGAACGTTTTTCGATCAACGGCGACGTGGGTTGAGCGAAATACGGCGCGAGGCTTGTCTTGATTCCCAACTGAATACTGCAATTGAAAGCTGGATGTTGAAAGTCGACAGACCTCAACAGAAACAGGGTAGCTTTCAAGCGGCATAAGGGGCTGCAAATACTCGCCTTCAAAATGCCGAAGAGGATAAATAATTTCCGGATCCAGGAAAAACGCCTTGGGGTCTTGTTGAAGGGCGACAACGAAGTCCTCGTAACAACGGTGAATTTTGGTAAACAAGCCGCCAGAAAATGCAATTCCTGCCGGATCGGCCTCGTCGAAGTGAATCTTCATCTCAGTTTCAAAAACCATGGCCCGTTTTGCCACTATTTGCTGTAAGACGGTAGAGGCGAAAATAATGCATCGCAATAAGGGGCATACACTGATTCTAGAATAGGGGGTTCTTTGATAAACCTCTAAGCCGTGAAAATATCGGATATTAAGTACTATTCGGAAAAAGACTTTCCTTCCTATTTGCCCAAATTGAACAAGCTTTATGATGACCTGTTTGAGGGTGGGAAAGGGTTTCGGTCTTTGCTAACGCAGAAAGTGGCGGGCCCCCTTCAGTTGGATCGCCAGGCGATAGTGCTTTTATGTCAAACCATCGAGTTTATTCACAACGCCTCTCTTTTACACGATGACCTGGTCGACCGTTCGAATTTGCGCCGGGGCAAAACTTCGGCATGGTTGAAGTACACACCGGAGTATGCGGTTTTAGCTGGGGACTACCTTCTGGCAAGGGTTATGACCAACCTGTCGGCCTACGGCAATATTCAATTGGTGCAGTTGACCAGTGAAACCATTGCCGAACTTTTAGAAGGCGAATGGATTCAGGACTCTTTGGTGGGTGACTTCAATCTCACCTTTGATCAGCTGACAGAAGTGCATGGTTTAAAAACCGCCTCTTTGTTTCGCTGGTGCCTGTACGCTCCGTTTGTTGCCAAACAATGGAACGATAAACTGATAAAAGATTTAGTCTATGACTTAGGAACCACATTGGGGCTTTTGTTTCAGCGCAGTGATGATCTTTTGGATTACGATATTCGCAATGGCGAGGGCAAAGCCATTTTAGGCGATATCAAGTCGGGTTACCTGAACTCGTTTGGCGCTTATTTCTGTAGGGACCTCTCTAGTGAAGAGCGATTGCGATTGAAAAAAGTAGAAAGCCTGGGCGAAATTTATCGCATTATTGGAGAAGAAAAGTTTTTTAATGATGTCGAAAGTTTTGATCAGATGAACCAAGAGCTGATTGCATTGTATGATCATAAGTTGGATTTGCTAGAGGAACAGTTGCAGGGCCCACAGAAGAAAATGGTGAAAAGCCTGCGCGACCTTCCTGAAATACTGTACTGGCGGCGCAAGCCAAAGGCGGGGAGTGGCTCTTGAGTCAATTTGTTACCGTCTCAAAAAATGATGAAAACTTTTGGCCATTGCTCACCGGTCGTTTTTCAAAAACCCAGTTCGCACAACCTGTGCGTAACCTGTCGGTCAACTCTTTTGAAGAAACAGTCACTTTTAAAATAATAGAAAAGCAATCTCTGTCACTCATGCAGGCCTTGTTTCAGTGGTACTCTCTGTCGCGCAACATTTATTTGATTTTCCCGATCATAGGTGGATTGTCGTATCTGTTGGGAGCTTATGGCGCGCCCGATGCCATGCTGCTGGTTAGCTCCTTGGTGTGTTTGCAATTTTTTCTTTTGGGTCTCACCCTTTATAATGACTACAGTGATTATGTCAGTGGTATCGACAGAATCAATGAGTACAGCTCCAAAAAACCATTGGTTCTAGGATTGGTGCGCCCCTATCAAGCTCGGCAACTGGCCTTGGTGTTTTTTGCGATCGCCTTTATTGCCGCTGGTTATTGTTTTTTTGTAAAACCGATGACGTTGCTGTTGGCTTTACTGGCGCTTCTATTAGGTCTTAGCCTTTCGGCGACGTTTGTGAGCCGAAAATTTAAGGGCGTCAGTCTTATTGCCACCTTTCTGATGGGTGGACCCTTATTGGTTTTAGGGTTTGAATATTTGTTTTACGGTCAGATGACCTTGGCGTCAGGACTGCTGGGTGCGGTTTTTGGATATCACGCCTTAAAATATGACTTTTCAAAACAGGTTCGTGATATTTTTTACAGCAGTCGCGCCCGGGTGGTCACGTTGTCGACTCTGTTTGGCTTTGAGCGATCAAAAATTCTGTATTCATTGATGTCGTTTTTGCATCTAACCGTTCTGGGTGCTTTTGCTTGGCAGAGCCAGAGGCCCGAAGTTTTGATGATCTTATTGGTTTCTCTTTGCTTTGAAATCTATATCAACAGTTTGTTTTACGGAGCTGCTTCGTTTTTATCGTCCAATATTTCCTACTGCCTCAGTTTACAAAAGCTTCACTTTACAATTGAAAGTGGTCTTTTGGTTTTCATTTCATTATCCGGTCTATGGCTGTCGTTGTTTTAGACGATGGGTCGGAGCGCTGCAAGCAAGTCAGTGCGGACTTAAATCTGCCACTGCAAGCGGATCCCGAGGCCTACTATTTGATCTACGGTGCCCAGGGTTGGGAAGTGCGTGATCAGCGTCAAGGCAAAGGTTTTCGTTTGCTTTTCGATTGGGATGGGGATTTTGCGACCATCAGAAAACAAAAGCTCAATCCAAAAAAAGACCTACTGTGCCGGGCTCTCAGTTTTAAAGGTGGTGCACCGACGACAATCATGGACGGCACTCTCGGTATGGGTAAAGACACATTGCACTTGTTGGCGTGTGGGGCCCAGGTGGTGGGAGTGGAACGTCACCCGGTGATTTATTTTTTGCAGGCCCAAGCGTTGCAGCGCAGTCAACTTCAGTCCTCTCTGCAAATTTTAAAGGGAGAGACTGGCGAGCAACTTTCCGAGTGGGCTGACAAAATAGATGGATTGTATCTTGATCCGATGTTCGAAAATGCCAAGCAAAAAAGTGCTCCTAAAAAGGGTCTCGCCTTTTTGCGAGAGGTGGCGACTGAGGATCAAGATGTGCAAAGAGTCATCGCTCGCGCCATTGAGCTCGGTGTCAAAAGAGTTGTTGTCAAAAGACCCTATAGAGGCGACCATCTATATGGAAAGCCGAATAATATTTTTGAAGGAAAATTGATACGTTACGATGTTTACACAAGGTAAAGTGGAGTGAACATAGATATCGGGCTGCCACCCATCGCCGCATTGCTGATTGCTCTTTTAGTTCTCGCCATCATTAGCGATTTTCTGCTTGAGTTATTTTCAGTGCGAATCTCGCAAAGTACTGGCGTCATTCAAAAATGGTTTTTTAATCATTTTGGTCGCGGCTTGTTTGTCGACTTTTTGGCGGCCATTGTCTTTCAGCTTTTTAGCTTTCGAAAAAAAGCCTTTTTTCTGCAAATTTCTTCGTTAATAAATGTTGGATCTTTCAGTAAAAAGCAATGCTTAGTTTTATTAGTGGGCTCTCACATCGGGGTCGGGTTGTCGGTCTTGTTATTATTGCCCGGCTATCTGTTTGTGGGCTTGGGTTTGAGTCTGATGGGATTTGTTCTCAGCCTTTTATGGAAAGATCAGATTCGTGACTTCGGAGTAGGACTGGCGGGCTTAGGCCTGTTTTTAACACTGATTGGTTTTTTTGATCCCTTTCTTGCTGAAACCAGTCTTAATATCCACAGCTTTCATTTTCATGAAGGCTTTGTGCTGGCGGTGGTAATTTTAACAACATTGTTTTTCCGCACACCCGTTGCCTTTTTTCTAAGTTTGGCTTTATTTCAGCTTTTTGTCGGAATCAATCTGTTGTGGTTACCGGTACTTTTCTTTATCCACAGCCTGGTGTCTTTGTGGGGATTTTACGGACAGGTTTTTCAGGGACGAAAACGTTTGCACCTAACTTTGGCTAGCAATTTTATTATCCAGTCCAGCCAACTGATTTTGATGGTTTTGATTTGTTATGTAGCTAAAGACGGGTTGCTTCCTTATATGGGTGTCAGCCGCTTTGTTGACGCCTTTCAATTGGTGGTCCTTAGCTTTTTTATTTACCATTGTGTCGGATTGCTTTTACTGTCGCCGGTGTTTTTCTTGATCGGGTTGATGCCGCTTTACAGTCGACCCGATGAGAAAAAACCAGGAGCGCAAAAAATCGTTAATATCGATCAGCGAGGTCATTGTTTCTCTATTCATTTGGCCATGTTTTTGTTACGTCAGGAGTTTATCAAATACACAACCTCAGTACATACCGTGTTCAAGATCAGTCGAGAATCGGCGTATAAGCGCAAAGCGATCAATCAAAAATTTGTACGCTACCAGGGAATGTTGAACCGGGTGGGTGATGAATTAAAAGAGCTGTGTTTTTCAATCGGTCGGCAACGTTCCTATCGCTGGCAGGTAAAAGAAATCATGGGATACTACAAAACCGTAAATCAGCTTGAACTGTTGGTCGATGACCTGAGCTTAGTGACTTCAGTGCTGCGTGAAAAAGACCTGGATGAAGAGTGGGAGAAAGAGTGCCGATATTGGCTCGGTTTGCAGTTAAAACTTTTCGAATCTTTCTTTCATGACTACTTGGGAGTTGGTAAAGACGACCCCGATAAAGTGAAAGCCAATATTGAAAAAAGCTATGATTTACTAGATCGGTTTTTCGTAAATAAAAAAGAACTTGGCACGAGTCGACTGACTTCTCAGACCTTTTATCGCATCACTGAAAGTATCGGCAACTTAGCTCTCTAGGTTGCGCACTCGCTGCAGTGCCTTTTTATAAATTCGTTTTAAATCAATGTTGTTGAACTCGGGCTGCTTGTAGAGAAAGTAGCTGCGGATATCATCGATGGCGGTGCGATAGTCTCCGGTTTCATAGGCAACCCGCGCGCGTTCGGAAACATGACGTAAATTAAAAGGTTGGTAACGCATCAAGTAGCTATGCACTAAAGACAGGATTTGCAGTCTGTTTTCGTTGCGCGCCAGACGTTTCATTTGGTTGAGGTATTCTACGGCCAAAGTTTCTGGGTTCAACGAACCGCTGGAAAAATCAAACCCGCGGTTGATCAGTTCGACAATCTCGTGGGGATCTAGGGCCTTGCACTTTTGAGAAAAATCCATGATGTGAGTTTTACCATCAAGCTGCACCTTCAAAAGAAACCGACGTCGACAGCTAGAAATCTGGGTGCGGATTCCCGCCTCTTCGGCCAGGCTACAATACAGCAGCATTAAAAGAGGCAAGGGGCCCTGTCGGTCTTTAAGGACCTGAGGAAGAAAACAGGTTTTTAAAGCCTTCGGTGCAGACACACCTTTGAACCCTAAATGCTTAAAGAAACCTTGATTGAGAAGTTCGAACTTATCTTTCTGGTTTTCTAGGGGGGCGCCGGCAGCAATAATCGGGCTACTTAATGATTGCAGGCTCTCGATGGTGGTGCGAGCCTCCCATAAAGGGTTCAGATCTTCAGTGAAATGACAAAGCTCCAGGACCAGTTTCGTGTGGTCTCGCAGAATGGATACTGTTTTCATGGAACTCGGTGAGTTCATTTCCCCCTGAAGCATAGGGGAGATAAAACCAGGTTTTGAAATTTTTTCAATCCTAAAGTCTCTGAGCTTTGACATTCGTTGACAGTGAGCGGTCGGCACCGGACAATCTTTTTGTGGGTAATGAAGAGGATTTAAATAAGAAAATTCAGCAACTTGAGTCCGAACTCCAAAAAAAGGATCAGGATCTCAAGATCTATAAGAAAGAACTTTCCGAAGCCAATGTTGAGCTTGAGCGATTGATCGTTCAGGTGAATGACCAGTTGCAGCAAGCGTTAAAGGTGCAGAAGTTCCTGGTTCCTACTGAGTTTCCAAACATTCAAGGTTTTGAATTCAGTACGAAATTCAGTTCAAGTGCTGTTTCTGGAGGCGATTATTTCGATATCTTCGAGCATTTCGATAAAATGCGATTTGGGATTTTTCTGTCCTCGGCCTCGGGGTATGGGATGTCAGCCTTATTTCTCTCGGTTTTAATGAAGTTAAATTACCAAATTGAAGATTCAATCAATTATCAGCCCGAAAAAGTCATGCAGGAGATTTTTCAGGAGATGTCGGAGCAGGCTAAGGCCCAGGACCAAGCCGCCATTTTCTACGGCGTATTTGATCGGCGCAAGTTTCAGCTGAACTATTGCAATATCGGCCAGCCCTTGGCTATCCACTTTCAGGATGCGACTGGCCGAATCGAACTCCTTAAAGGCCAGGCCGAACCCATGAGCCCGGCTGCTGGCGCGCCTCCTGCGGGGCAGCATCAGGTGGATCTAAATCCCAAAGACAAATTAATTTTCTGTTCGGCGGGATTTCTAAGTTTGCAAAACTCTGATGGCGACCACTGGGGTATTGATGAAATTCTGTCGGTTGTGAAGAGGAATGTCAGAAAAGAAGTGCATGAGCTGCGCAATGAACTTTTTTATCAAGCCTTGAAATTCAGCAGTGAGCAGCCCAGAGACCTGACTGTTATCGTGACCGAGGTTAAAGACCGGATCATGAAACTGGCCTAAAAGCCTAGGCTGTGGCTGAAAAGTTAACGCCCCCTCACTAGCTCACAGGCCCTTTTCCCGAGTAAAACAGATATGTTAAAGAGAGGAGAATCAATGCAAGTTTATGATGGTGCAGTTGATCGTGGTTTAGAGGGAGTGATTGCCTGTACAACAGGAATCTCATCCATTGTGGATGCAACACTTTGTTACCGTGGTTACACAATTGAGCAGTTGGCGGAAAATTCAAGCTTCGAGGAAACTGTTTTCCTGTTGTGGAATGATCGGCTGCCCACCAAAGGCGAGCTTGAGGAGTTCAAATCCACGATAGGCAAAGAGGCGGCTCTGGAATCTGACCTGATTGCAGCTCTCAAAAATCTTCCGACCAATGTTCACCCTATGGCTTGGTTGCGCACAGCCGTTTCTACAATGGGACTTTGGGATGTTGATGCCGACGCCGACGCCACCGATGAAGATGCGAACAGACGCAAAGCCATTCGTTTAACTTCAAAAATGGGGACATTGGTTGCGGCCTATGCTCGCATTCGTGATGGCAAAGAAGTTGTTTCTCCAAAGCCTGATAAAAGCACTGCTTGGAATTTTCTTTATATGCTTAAAGGTGAAGAGCCTTCTGAAGAAATGGTCAAAGTTTTTGATACCTGTCTTATTTTGCATGCCGATCATGAGCTGAACTGCTCTGCCTTTTCAGCCCGAGTTGTTGCGTCGTCATTAAGCGATATGCACTCGGCGATTGTTAGCGGGATTGGCGCCTTGAAGGGCCCCTTACACGGTGGAGCCAATGAACAGGTGATGCGGACTTTGAAAGAAGTTGGCAGTGAAGACAATATCATTCCTTGGCTAGAAACGGCTTTGGCGGAAAAGCGTAAGATCATGGGTTTTGGACATCGGGTTTATAAAAACGGAGATCCTCGCGCCAAGATTTTGCGATCCATCAGTAAAGAGATGACTGAAAAATCCAGTGAGCCTCAGTGGTTTAAAATGTCGACCATTTTAGATAAAGAAATGGAAGAGCGAAAAGGGTTGTTACCTAACGTGGATTTTTACTCAGCCAGTGTTTATTACAGCATGGGTATTCCATTGGATATGTTCACTCCCATTTTTGCCACCTCACGTGTGTCAGGTTGGATTGCCCATATTCTTGAGCAGTATTCGAACAACCGTATTTACCGTCCTCGCGGTCAGTGGGTCGGAAAAACCAATCAAAAATACGTACCGATTTCAGAACGTTCCTAATTTCGTAAAAGCCCACATCGCTTGATTGGCTGTGTGGGCCTTTTTCTCTGTCGTTGGTTCTCCCAGCCCAGGCTGGAAAGACTTTCCGCGAGTTCAAGTTTTTGTCTAAACTTTGATGAATTTTTGTTTCTATTCGATTTGACCATTTCTTTGTTTCATTCTGGGGCGGGATTTGTCTCCGTTCGAGAGACCCGATCAACTTAATACAGGCAAGCACCGAAGGAGAACCTAGGAAGATAAGGAACATAGAGGTCTAAGATATGTTGAAGGTTCTCATTGCAAGTCGTAACGAAACAGATAATTCGCTAATCGAAAAGAAGTTAGCACCCATCGCCCGTCACGTTGGATCCGTCCAATTTTACGGCGCCCGTCCCGCCAATATGCCGACCATGCTTGAAAATGGTTACAATCTGCTAGTTTTCAATAGCATGCATTTTAACTCGGCGATGCGGAGTAATATCACGCATTGGCGCTCATTGGGGTACTTAGGACCAATCATTATTTTAGTTAAGATTCCTGATCCAAAAATGATCGATGGATTTGCCGATTTGCAAAACGTGACTCTTATTGAGAAGCCCTATGAAAATAAAGATTTGCAGGGTATTGCGGTGAAATATCTGACCGAGAGCCAAGTTTATCAACGTCGGTTTCGTCGTTTTGATACCAAACAGAATGCGACCCTTGAGTCTTATAATAAAAATTTTAGTTCCCGTTCAATTATTTCAAATATTTCAAAAGGCGGAGCTCACATTGTCGGTGAGCTGGATGATCTTTCGAAAGGGGATCTCTTGCGTGTCTGTTTTGAATTGGATGAATTGAAAAAGAACCACACCATGTCCGCACAAGTGGTCTGGACACGTGGGGATGTCGGTGATGAACGCTCGGCAGGCCTTCGATTTATTTCCAAAGCGATGGTTTACGAATCATTGTTGAATGGAATTTAAAAAAACGTATCAACTTGAGACTGCGACTGTTGCCGCGACCATTTTGCCACTATCCTATAACAGGTCTCTATATTTAGGTGTTTGCGCAAAGGGGGAAATGTGCAAAAAATCGTCGTTGTCGGTCGGGTGTCCGAACGTTTGAACAAAGTCAAAGAAGAACTCCAATCCTACATCGAAACTCAACACAACGCTAAATTGGTTACGGTTCGTCCGGGTTATGTCGAAACTGTTATGGAGCCCTCGGTGCAATGCTTGATTGTGGATGTGGAGTTCATCAATAAAAATATTTTCCCGACTGTTGTGCAAGTCAGAAAGACGGGCTACAGCGGACCGATTCTAGTTCTTGGAAACCCAGCCCAAGGATTTGATTTAAAAGAATTTCAAGGCGTGCAAGGCCTTTATCATCTACAAAAACCCTATCAAGAAAGTCAGTTGGTGGGTTTGATAAAAAATTGCATTAACATTGAATACTTACGCAAACGCCGCGATCAACGATTTTCAGTTTGTGAGCAAGCCACTCTGGAGTCCTACAATTCCGATGTTCGAATGCAGACCACAATCAGCGATATTTCCCGCAGTGGAGTTCGTATCGAAGGCGCTTTAGGTGAACTTCGCCAAGGCGACCTTTTGAAGTTACACTTCAATTTCGACAAAATTCAAAAAGAAAGAGTCATGAATGCCCGTATTGTTTGGATCAAGAGAAGTGCCGAAAGTAAAGAAGAGGCGGGCTTGGAATTCATATCGCAAAAGGCTGTGTACAAATATCTTCTTGATGTCGCTGTCGCATAGCAGGCGTCTCAGCCCGCTTAGAACCCAAGCGAGACAGGCTGCAGAAAACAGGTGCCAATGGCTATGGGACTTGTTATCACAGAGGGCATGAGCCTTATCAAGCACACCTTGAAGAATGACGTTTTGTGGATGACTTTAACTGATTCTAAGTCCGGCAATGCTTTTAGCCCATCCATGGCCGCTGATTTTCACAAGATTCGACAGACCTGTTCCCATCAGGCACTGGTTGTGCAAAGTGAAGGGCGGTTTTTCTGTTCTGGCGGCAACCTTCGACATTATCAGAGTTTAAAAACGAAAGACGAAGGCTTGCAGCAAAACCAGGAGATTCAAGACATTTTAAAAGACCTAGAGCAATCCCAAGTGCCGACTGTCGCGCTTGTTGACGGAATCGTGTTAGGCGGTGGCATCGAATTTCTGTCGGCCTTTCATCAGATTATAGCCACACCTTCAAGTCTTTTTGGTTTGTGGCAACGTCGTATTGGCCTGACGTTCGGGTGGGGTGGTCAGTCGCGTTTGCAGCAACGAATGGGGTTTGCAAGAACACGTCAGTGGCTGCACAATGGAAAAACACATTCAGCCTGGGCGGCTCAGGAGATGGGTTTGGTGGATGCTGTTGTTTTGCGTGAATCTCTGGTTTTTAAAGCGACCAAGGTCCTTTCTGAAATTTCTGAGTTTGGTCGCGATTCCTTTGCTCGTATTCAAGAACATTCCAGCGATCAAGAGACTGCTTTTAAAAAACTTTGGCTCAGTGGCCGACATAAAGATGTTTTAAGTCGGTTTTAAATTTAATTGGACTGCTGATTTCTTTTCAACGCGTTTTGAACCAGTTTAAGGATGAGGTCTTTGTAGGCCAGGCCTTCTTGTTGCCAAAGCTTGGGATACTGGCTGATGTTAGTAAAGCCCGGAATGGTGTTGATCTCGTTGAAATAAATCTCTCCATCGGTGGTCAAAAAGAAATCGGCGCGTGCGTAATCACGACAATCTAAAAGCTTAAAACATTGTTTGGCCAATTTCTGAATTTTGGGAATCCATTCGGCATCGACTTTGGCAGGGATGATCAGTTCGGCTCCATTAGGATCAAGGTACTTGGCCTCGTAGGAGTAAAACTCGTGCAGCGGTTTGACCTCTCCCAGGCCAGTCACTTTTAAGTCACCATCTTCAAGGAGGGCGCATTCAATCTCTTGGGCCGTCACACCTTGTTCTATAACGATTTTTTTATCGTGAATTCGAGCTTCCGCCAGTGCCGCCATCAGGTCGCTTTCGGATTTGACTTTGGAAATACCAATGGAAGATCCCATGTTGGCGGGTTTAACAAAAAACGGTAGGCCGAGTTCATTTTTTAAATCAAAAAAGTTGGGGTTTTCTTCTTCGTAAATTCGATACTTCACCTGGGGGATATTGTTTTGACTGAGTATCTCTTTCGTTTTGCCTTTATCAAAAGTATTTTCACAGGACATTAAATCACTTCCCACGAACTCAAGGCCAAGGCTATTGAGTTCTCCTTGTAATTGACCATCCTCTCCATAGGGGCCATGGATAATGGGAAAAGCAGCGTCCAAAGGGCCCACCCTCTCGTCAGACCCTGACTGAGGTAAAATAAAAACACCACCATCAGATTTTTGCAGATGCACCGGAAGTCCCAGGCTTTCGAGATCAATCGGGTTGATAAAATCAGTCTTCAGTAGGTCGCTGCCTTTCAGCATTTTCCATTCGCGATTTTTAGTAACGCCAAGAAGAGTGACTTTCATTTGGGTTTCATTCAAGACCTGAAAGATGTTTTTAGCTGAGACTAACGAAACATCGTGTTCGGCCGAGGGGCCACCAAAAATCAGAGCGATATGACTCATGCCATTTCCACCAATTCCTTAACAAGGCCATCGATGCCTTGGCTCACTTCAAAGGGTTGAGCCTCACCATACATATAAGCTGGAGAGGTGATGATACGGTGTTGACGATCAGTGACATAATCATTCACTGGGCAGTTTTCGTGCTGGGCCCCGGTTTTTTCAATCTCTTGTGCGGTTTCATTGTCGTCACCAATGGTGACTGTAATCTCATTGGAACCCAAGACTTTGGCTATCAGGGCCGGAGCAATGCAAAGCGCCCCTATCGGTTTGTTTTGCGAGTAAAAGTCGTTAATCACTCGAACCGCTTCTGGATTCACTTCAGCGGAAGCTCCTTTCTCGGCCCAATTGCAAAGATGTTTGGCGGCTCCAAAACCACCAGGAAACAGAATCCCATCAAATTTTTGAGGATCCAGTTCTTGCAGGGATTGAATCTGGCCTCTGGTAATACGGGCACTTTCTTCCATACAGTTACGCTTTTCAGCGGGCTCGTTGGTCATGTGGTTCTGTGAATCGAAAGTTTTGTCGGGAGCGAAGCACGTGTATTCTGCACCATAGCGACCAATCGAAATAAGGCTACTAATCGCTTCGGTCACTTCACTTCCATCTTGGAAACCGCAACCTGTCAAAACGACGGCTATTTTTTTCATAGTGCCTCCTTGTTTTATTGGTCTGTTAAAACCAATACCTTTTCAAAATTAAACTCTACGTTTGAACATACTTGAAATCAATAGAATGGCAAGAATTGGCTGTCTATTCGTTGAAATCAACGACTTCGTTGCATTGCTTAACTAAAACCCGCTGGTTGTCGACCGGGACAATTGTCGTTGAGCATTGCTTTAGAATTGCTGCGAAGTAGGGGACATCGGGGCTGATCAACCATTCCACATTGTGGGTTTGGGTGCCGCCTCCTTTTAGCAAAAAGACCACATCATAAGTGATGCGATCACCTTGTAGGCGACAGTCTTTGATTCCTTTACAGTTCTTAGCATTTTTCACCAAATCCGGAGGAACAATTGTCACCGATTGCTCTTTTAAATTGTGAAAGGCAACGCCTTCAATTTCGGTCTCCTCAACTCGGCCTTGCTCTTGAAGCTGGTGGAGGATTGATGTCATGCTGTAACGGTTTTGATCCAACTGGTCGAGAAGTTCGAGGGACTCAACCTGCTCCAGATAATAGACCCCTTTAAAAACGTAGACAAAATCTTTATCCCACAGTCGGTCGGTCACGGTCTTGTAGTTGGTTAAAATTCTTTCTTCTGGTTGGTTTTCAATAAGCTTCACTTCAGTCAGCCACTCTTTGCTAAGAACTTTTATGGGAGCTTGCGAGCTTATAAGCTCTTGAGTTTCAGTAAAGTGAACTGTTTGGCCTTGTTTAATTTCATAGGGATCCAATTTTGCGAGGCTGCGTTCTTGAGCTTTATTGATCTCCGTAGGACTGGTTTGTTCTCCGGGGCCGGAATCCACGGGGTCGCGTTCACAAGCGACAAACAAACCCAAACAAATGATGACAGCCACAATCCTCATTAAATGGAGTCCCATCCCCAAACCCAAAATGGGATTGGGAAAATATCCTTTAAGGCGCTTAGAGCCTTTTCGCTGAAGTCGTGAATTTCCTCGGGTTGGGACGGTCCAAATACCAGTCGTGTGATGTCGTGAGGCGAATCAGTTTGATAGATTTCATCGGCATAACCGAAGTAGTACTGGCCGTCGCGAAATTCAAAAATAAAATCACTATAACCAAGAGCTCGTGCGCCTTTTTTAATTTTTTTGCAGAAGCTTGTCGGGTTGACGATGTTGATCATGCCGAGCACACCAAGGTACTTTTTTGCTCCTTGTTCGACCATTTTATTGATGAGATTTTGACATTGGGGCGGAGTGATCAAGGTGACCGGGCCCTGTTTTTTGATTTGGATATGTTTCATCAAGGTTTGCACAGCCGCTACGCCACCACCCCATTCGTGAACGTAGTTTGTAAAATCAGCGCCTTTGCCAGCGATGCAGTAAGCCTCCAAAGCATTGGTTTGTTGATTCCAAGCTGTGTAAACCTCTGTCTGTGGAATTTTTAAAAATTGGGCGATGTCCTGAGCTGTTCTGACACTGCGTAGATTATGTTTGTTGAAAATTTTCAACAGAGCTTCCGGGGAAACTTTTGAGCTTTCAAGAATCTTTAGGCTTTCTTTGATCTCGGGTTTGTAGTTTGCATCCACTTGCAGGGCCACTTCCGAACCAGCCACTTCGAAGCCAAATTTTGCATAGAAGTTAAACAGGTCTGTCCATAGCATTGCGATATCACAGTCTTGTTCGCGACAGTTACTAAGGCAATTTTGTAAAATTTCCCGACTTAGCCCCTGACCTCGCATGGTTTCGTCCGTGACGACACTGCCAATCAAGCCGACCTTGAACACGTGATAGTGGGTTTTGATGAGGGTTGGGTGAACGACAGCGTGGGCGACAACGCGATCGTTGTCTTTTATAACTCGAATATTTCCACGATTTTTTTCACTAAAGGCGAGCGGGTATTCATCGCAAAGCGACCAATTGACATTGGCTCGCAGTTGTTGATCTAAAAACTCGTGCAGGTGTGTCCAGTCGGTGGACTCGATTTTCTTTACTTCCATAGCTTAATTTTATGAAGAATAGGCTGCTATGTCTTGCTAGGCGGGAAATACACGACCTTCGTTTAAGGCAGAAAATTCCTTGGTCCAGGACCAGAATCGTGAGAAAGTAGCCCTATGCTGGCGTCCTTCCTGGAAAGTATCAAATATGTCGGTCACATGTATCCGGTGGCCTTTGTGCGCATTATTTTGGGGTATCAGTCGATCTCCACGGTGCTCACCCGTATCAATTCTGGCTATCTTGAACACCCCTACATCAGTGAACGCCTCAACCTCAGTATGGCAGGCGAAAGTTCAGGTCTGTATTTTGAAATATTCAAAAGTTTAATTCAGTCTCAGTGGTTGGCCATGACCTACGTGCTTTTGCTTTTTGAAACCATTATTGGAGTGTCATACATCCTGGGCTTTGGTGTTCGAATTGCTAGCCTACTCGGAATGCTACTGAGTCTGCATATTTATTTTTTCTTTGAGTTTCAGTCCAGCCCCGGGCAGATTTTTCTGTTCTATATTCATTTGCTGTTCTTGATGCTTGGAGCCGGACGTTGCCTGGGTCTCGACTACTACTTTTTCAAAAGTCGTCGCGGGTTACTCTGGTAATTCTGTATGTTGAATAAGTCGTTTTATATTTATTTTTCAGCTTTAGTTGGCGTTCTTTTCCTTCTATTTTTTCCCTATCTTTTTTTCTCAGAAAAAGTCGAGCGTGATCCTGGTACGGTTCGAGTAATGACCTATTCTTCTTTCATTCAAAAATGGGGTGCCGGACCAGAGATCGCCAAACGATTTGAAGAAGAAACTGGATTGAAAATTCAATGGATCAACGCTGGCAACGCCGGTCTCTTGATCGAGCGATTGAAGTTCAAAAAAGAGACCGACCAACCCGATATCATCATCGGACTGGATCAGTTCTCGATTCATGAGGCCAGAAAATTCTTTACCTGGATGAGCATGAAAGAAAACTACTCCAAGATGGGAAGCTCACTGCTGCCAAGAGGCGCTCAGTTCAGTGATTTCTTAGCCTATGACTGGGGTCCCCTGACCTTTGTGTATAAAGAAGGGGAGATTGAGCCTCCCGAAAGCTTGCAAGATTTAGCCAGCAAAAAATACGACAACAAGCTATTGTTGCAGGATCCACGAATGAGCTCGCCGGGATTGCAGTTTTTACTGTGGGTGTTGGCGGACATGGGGCAAGAAAAAGGTTTTGAGTTTCTTGAGAAGTTAAAACCCAGTATCCGAGTGATGTCTCCCTCTTGGTCTTCGAGTTACAATATCTTTAAATTACAGCAACCGACAATGGTGTTTTCTTATTTTACTTCGCCCTTGTACCATCAGCTCGAAGAAAATGATGACTCCTACAAGGCTGTGTCTTTTAAAAACCCTCACCCCATTCAGGTTGAGTACGCCGGCGTACCAGACTTTTGCGTCAACTGCGAAGGGGCTCATCAGTTGGCGCGATTCTTATTACGTCCTGAAATTCAGAAAATACTGATGAAGAAAAACTACATGTTTCCAGTTGGAAAAGAAGCTTTAGATGGTGAGTCTTTCCGACTTCCAGAAAATGTCCAATATTACAAGCCGATCGAAAACCTTACGCTTATTAAGAAAAAGCGCCAACTGGTGAATATTTGGAAAAAAGTATTTTATTAAGGAAATCTTTATTTGTCTTTTTACTGAGTGGACTGCTTTTTCCAATCGTCTATGTCAGTTTACAGGCACAGTGGTTTCATTTTGAATGGGATCCGGTTCTGTTTCGTGTGGCAGTGGGAGCCATGCAACAAAGTCTGGGCTCGACGGTACTCACTCTTGTGCTTGGTGGTCTTGGAGCTATTGGCTTATTGGGTGTGTCTTCATTTTGTCGGCGCACTCCCTTTCAGATTTTTCAGTTTACTTTGGTCTTACCGGGTTTTTTCCCTCCCTTATTAGTCGTGACTTTAACTGTGCGAGTTCTTGGTTTTTTGCCGACCGGCTTGTGGTCGGTGATCTTTTTTCATGTGTTGATGAACATTGGTTTGGTTTCGGTGTTTTTCTTTCAACTGATCAAAGATCGCGCTGGTGGGTGGATTGAGGTGGCTCAGGTCGCAGCGGTGCCTCGCGGCCGTTTTATTCTCCAAGGCTTATTGCGAGAGTTGCGCTTTGAGATTCAGGCCATGGCCTTTTACTTGTTCATTCTTTATTTCTTTAGTTTTTCCATTCCTTTCCTTGTCGGCGGTAGCCTTTACGGGGGCATTGAGGTGTTCCTTTACGAAAAGGTGGTCATGTTTGGAGAGTGGGGCCAGGCCGCAGTCTACAGTCTGCTGCTTTTTGGTTTTTTATTTCTAATATCACTGTTTCTGAAAGAGCAAACCAATCTGTCTATTGAAAATTCTCATCAGACGTCGCGCTCTTTTTCTTATTTAGGGTGGCCTGTTCTTGCCAGTGTCGGTGTTTTTCCTCTGATCTTCTTATGTTTTGGGCTTTTACTTTCTT
>CAXRIX010000138.1:0-4230 GCA_964230555.1 Bdellovibrionales bacterium | reverse complement strand
ATGAGAATACTGAACATGTGGTTGCGGTCTCCGTGGCGCAAACGCCACAGAATCTCACCATCGGTGAGGTTCAATCCGGTGATGTCACCCACCTTGGTGTTGGTGATGCCGATGTTCGCTTCGGGAACCAAGCTTAGGCTGGTCTGAATACGTCCGCCCATAAACTGCGTCCAGCGAGGCTTACCGGAAGAAATGTCGTAGGCGTGATAGTTGCGATCCCATGAGCTAAAGTAAGCGGTGCCATCCCAAATCATAGGCGTGCCTTTCACCTGTCCCTTTAATTGCTTTTTCCAAACGATCTCACCAGTGTCAGCTTTTAGAGTGTAAAAGCGTCCACTGTTGGCGCCGGGTAGAACCGTGTCCGTGGGTTTGTCATAAGCTGGTGATGAGTGGGAGTGCCCACCCAGCCACTCTGAAACCCATTGGGTTTCACCGGTGTTGCAATCAAGTCTCGCGACCACTCCATTAGGGTGACTGGTCTCAGCGGTGATAAAAAGACCACCATCAGCCAGCAGCGGCGAAGCGCCAATGTAATCGGCCACCGGGTTCGCCCAGATCAAATCGCCGTTGGTTTTATCAAGAGCGTAGAGAAAGCCGTTATAGGTGCCGATATAAACCTTTTTGTCATCGACCGCCGCCGAGCCATGAATGCCGTTGTTGGAGCCGGGCACATAGAACGACCAAAGTGTTTCACCGTCGTGATCCAGTTTTAAAAACCAGCCCGAATCACTGCCAACATACACGCCGGTGTCATCAACCGTGGGCGAAGATTTTGAGGCGCCGTGGATATCCACATTCAGGGGATAGATTTTTTTAAGAATTTCAACTTTGGCTTTCGGTTGGGCCGAGCTTGGAGCGACTCCGGTTCGCTTGGTGTCGTAGCGGTATTGGGCGGTGGCCTCACAGTCGGAATCCAAGGTTTTGTATTGAACCGCTTCAGACAGGGGAGGGCCGGTGACAATCTTATAGTAGTCCCCGCGAAAGTCTAAAAACTCGGGATTGCTAAAATAACTGAGAACTAAAACCAGAACAGCAAGCAGGGCGAAGAGTCCGTGAATATGTTTGTTTTTCATGAGGCCTCTCCCGAAAGAAACTCAGCCCACAACGGATTTTTTAAAGAGCAGACATCGTGAATGTCCAAAACCTTGATGAACTTTTTTTGCGTGATGCGCTTTGAAAACAAAGTCAGGCTCAGCTTTTCAATCTCTTTTTTCTCAGCGTTCTGTCGGCACAGTTGATGAGCCTGATTCAAAAACACCAAAGGGTCGCATTTTAAACGGGTGCCCAGGTTTTTCATAGGGCGCCGGATGTGGGCGGTGCCCTGGGCCGTCTTTGCCACCATCAGAGCTTGGCACTGAGTTTTGGAATCAAACATATTCAATGAGCTTAAGCGGGCAGCTCCAGAAAGAGACGGGTCGCGAACCACCAAAAACGGCACCAACTGTAGGACAACAAAGACAACAATCACCACCCAGGTGACACGATGGGTTTGCCCCCGAAAGAGATGACCAAGATAGTCGGGCTGTGGTTTGCCTGTTTTTACCACTTTCCATTCTTCACAAACAAAGACACTGAGAAGACAGAACATCACCATGGGATAGAAAAAGCCGACGATGTGCCACGAAAAGGCGTGAAAGCCTAAGAACTGCACCAGTGTGGCCCACCGGACCCAGCGGTTTTGGTGGAGAAGTCCAAAAACCAACACCAATTCCAGTAAAACCACATAGAATAAAGACGCGACCAGAAAATCGCCGCCAATATAAGGCGAGCGGATCATGGCCGCACCACTCAGCCAATCAATGTTGATTTTCAGAAAGCCGGCCGCAATATAAAAGCCGACGATCAAATGTTTAATAACTTCCACTTTGTGGGGCAGAAACAGATAGGCCACAATCACCAAGTAAATCATGTAGTGGTAATTTCCCATAAAGTTGTAGTTGCTCATGTGCAAGAAAAACTTCACTGCGGTCGCTAAACCTAAAAAGCCAAAAGCTAAAGGCAAGGTTTTGCGGTTTAGAAAGAAAATGACAGTGATACAACCAAGAAACAGATAGGTGTAAAGAACCAAGGCCCACGAGTCCATGCTGATCGATGAGCGAAACAGATCACAATTGGGAAACCAAGGAAAGCAAATAGGTTCGGTGTTGATGCCACTTTGACTATTGAGAAAAAAGTTATTGCTATCCCAATAGAAATAAGTCCAAACGTGGGTTAAGGCCAGGGCCACCCCATAAACCTGTAAGCTGATGTCGCTTTGGATGCTGCGGATTTGATTTTTTAAATAATTAATCAACTTTCACCATCCCTTTTTCAAGAGCCACTTCTTCCGAAAAGGGCAGTTGGGTTTTGTCATCAAACTGGGCTCCTTCGAAGTTGCTAAATAAAATGAAAGTGCGTGATAGATTTGTACCCCTGAGATCGGCATTCGAGAAATTCACACTTTGTAGTTGGCTGCCCCAAAAGTTGCCGTTGCTCAGGTCGGTATTGGAAAAGTCGGTTTTGATAAATCGCGTCCCAGTCGCAAAAACATTTTTCAGATTGCTGTCGGTGATCCTGACGCCCTTAAAGTGGCTGCCTCGTAAGTCCAAGTGGGTGGCGACCACATCTTTGAACTCGGTTTGCAGAATGATGGAACGTCGAAAAGCAGCGTGACTTAAATCACCACCCTTGATGGTGGTGACGTAAAAGTAGCTAGAGTTGAACACTCCACCTTTCAAATTGATCTTTTCATAGTTTTGGTTGATGAAGCGAGACTTGGTCAGGTTGCCACATTCGCCAAAGAATTCGGGATTGGTTCCGGGCACTTTGCGTTTTTGGCAGTAGCCGTCGACGAATCGAAAATCTAAATCAATGGCAGGGGATAAGACGGTGAAAATCAGGCTGAATAGTATAGATAAAATTCCCATCCCTCTATTGTTGGTAAAGGCAGGCTTTGACGCTAGTTACATCATGTCAATTTATTGCTTAGTCAACAGGAGTGATACCACCGGTGGTGTTGGTAAAAACAGTCCAGCTATCGCCACCACCAACGGGAATCTCTTGCTTGAGGCCCGCAAACGGAGACCCAATGTGTGAAGTCACGGAATATCCGTTCGCATCTTGATCAATTTGACCCGCATTCACAATTTGCAGAAAGGTTCCGCTTCGGCTTGGAGCATCGAAATAAATTTCTCCGACGAGGTCGACCACGATGTTGTTAAAAGCGATACGACGAGCTCCGACTTGAATCGATTTAAAAGTACAGGTGGAAATCCCCTGAGCATTGGAGGCGGAACAGTCAGAATAGGTGATACCAACGGCGTTGACACTGGACCCGCTGTTATCAATGAATTCAAAATTGGGTTTGTAGTTGGGGATAACAGAAGAGTCTGAGTTTTTAAGTAAAACCACAAGGGTGGCGCTGGTCTGTCCATCACCAATTCCGCGCGAGGTTGCTAGAATTGTTGATTTTAAAAAGTCGTCGGCGGTGACGTCGTCAATCGACACATCGATAGAACAATTGGCAAGCAGTAAGGCCAAAAGAATGGGACCTAAAACGTTCAACAACTTCATACACACTTTATCGGACTCTAGTCTGTAAACTTTAGGCCCTTGTTTCGAAACACTTGTGTTAAATGCCTAAGATGACACACTTTCTTTGGGTTGGATCAAAGGCCAGTTGAGATCGAAAAAAAAGCGTTCTGAGTGGCGAAAATCAACCGCAGTGTCTCAGGACTAGGCAATTTTTTCCGGAACTAGACTTCAGATGATCTCAAATTGATCCGAATAAAAAATATGAACCAATCGACCTCATGAATGGAATCTTAGGCGGGTCAAAAACAGGGATGGAAGAATGCTACAGATCATTGCTATTTTAGTCGCCGTTTTTGTAAGCTTACCGTGTTTGGCAAGCCCCGAAGAGGCCGTGATCATTGAAGTCCGCAAGAAAGTCAAACTTCACGACACCGAAAGAACCTACGCCGATTATTTCATTCGTGGAGGCACTAAGCTTGGCTTGAGTCCGGGCGTGTTGGTATCAGTGATGCGACGGGTTCCCGTCCACGATCCATTGCAAAACTCTTCCGTCGGAGATTTTGAAGTCAAAGTCGCTGATTTAGAAATCATCCTGGCCGATGACAAAAAATCCATTGGCCGATTAATAGAAATAGATCGTCGCGCCGCCCGTCCCATGTTGGCTTTCGATGCCGTTATGATTGGAGATAAACTGGATCTCTCAAGCATGCGAACACA
>CAXRIX010000137.1:0-18422 GCA_964230555.1 Bdellovibrionales bacterium | reverse complement strand
AAAGTTCAACCATCGATAGATGGCATCGGCGGCGATACTTTCAGTGAAAGAAAGCGAGGCCCCCATTTGATATCCAAGATCCGATTTCATTTTTAGAGTTCCAGAATCAGAGAGTCTTGGAATCGAATAGTTCATTCCAGCAAAAACTCCGAAGCTTTCACCCATATTGTATTGAGCGTTTAAGTAGGGCGTCCAGATCGATAAAGTCGGTTTGTTGCCAACGTAGTTTGTGGTGACACCTCTTTCAGAAAAAGAATCCCACTCACGGGCCATCTCGTAAGTTAACCCACCAACAACCGCCAAAGGTAAGCCTTGGGTGGCGCGGGTCAGACTGTAATTGTATTCGGCACCGAAACCAAAAGAGTTTTCAGCACTGACAGTTCCACTGACGTTCCCGGCTTTATAGGGAAGTTCATCGGCTGTGCTATAAAAACCAATGATGCTGAAACCTTTTAGCTTGCTTAACCAAGCCGGTCCGCCCTTTGCCGATCCTTGAGTTTGACCCGCTGTAAAGAGGCTTTTTTCTAATTTTTGTCCGACACGAAGTTGCGCCATATTGCAATCATCAGCTTCCATAAGAGTGACTGAATTGGACTGCTGAACCACTTCAAAAACACACTGGCCACCGGTTTTCATGTTGGCCACCCACTGACTGCCGACGGTGGTTTCACGGGTGGTGGTGACGGCAATCTGATCCGTCTTTCCATTAACCTGTTTAATGGTTGGAGCCGCGAAAGCGACCGAAGAAAAAAACAAGCAAACAAAACTAAGAAAAGTTTTCATTAAATACCCCTTATCGTATTTCTTTTTCAAAATTGAGTAGTCCTATTGATGCTCGATGTAAAACTGAAGTGCATCGCATCATTTTTAAGCAGCCCATTATTTCCAGGGGCTCAAAAAAAACCATAGCTAAGGTGAAATGGAGTGATTGTTCTAATTTCCGCGAGCGTATCGAAAATCCTTTTTTGAGACACTTTCTTTTTGATGGCTAAAACATAGAGAGTCGTTGCCCCGGAATGTCACCCTTGTTGGTGTGTCTCACTGTGAAACAGAGGCGGTACCATTGGATTGGCATTAATTAACTAGTTAGGGGATTTTAGCGCAATTGTTTTACTGGCACGATGTTTGATCTTCTTAGTTGTTAAAAAGGAGAAAACAATGTTTTTCGATTTTAAAAAAACCAGTTTATCTATAATTATATGTCTGGGATCCTCAATCTGTTTCGCTTCTGGAGGAACCTATCCGACCCATCAAAGTGACGATACGACTTCAGCTGAGACGGCTGAAGCCCCAAGCTCTGCAGTCACTGAGGACCGCAATTCTGTTGTCACCGCACTTGATCGTCAACTGTATCAGGTGCCGGACACCTGCCAAGATGGAGTCAGAGATCAAATGATCAATTACTGTCGTTCTTTGATGTCGAGCGGAGATGATTGTGGTTACTTTTTTAGAGCCTTACCTCTTGGTGAGACCAACCCACAGCAAGTCACTGACTTTGCTATGCTTCGGCCAGCAAACATTGAGCAGATCCGCTCACGAATGGATGATATTCGAGCGGCCAGTCAGAGATTCAATGTGCCTATCGAAAACTTAATCGCTACATTGATAGCTGTGCAGGTTAAAGATGGTTATCAAAATCAACATGGAGTTTCGGGGGCCACAACTCAGACCAACAGCGCTAGCCAAGCCGAAATCGATTCAGCTCTGCAAGCGCGCTGTTCCAGTGGATGCTCAAACTCCCAGAGAGAAGAAATTATTAATGAACTGAACTGTGATATCACAACAGGTTGGAACAGCCTCTCTCGACTTGATCACAATGGACCTTCGGAAGCCAACCAAGCCTGGGCGCAGTACAGTCAGCCTCGTCAAAGACCTTTAAGTTGCGTCGATTTAAAAGCGGCCATCAACGAAGAAGGACGCGATATCGAGTTTATGGCCGCGAAAATGCGTCGCGATCAAGAGCTTCTAGAAGACAAAGGGTTTGCAAACTCACCGGCAACAGCCGCCACATTGTACGGCCTTGAAGATGTTGAGCGGACTTTACAAAGAGTGGCCAGTGAAAATCGTCAGCCGCGTCCGAACAGCTGGGGATACTATGCTCAGTGCCGGATGCCTTTGGTCAATGAACTCTTAGGTCAATAATTAAGATAATTCTCGGCTACCGCTCGGTGGCCGAGCTTTCTTCCTCAGGGACCTCACCTGTTCCTGCAGCACTACTTGTTTCACCAACAAGCGGACAATTCCGAAATTTCAAAAGTACGGTATCGTCGTTGGCCAAACTGAACACAAGTTTGTCAGCCACGTTGCCGCCTTGATTGTAATAATTCCGAAAGGTCTCTCCGTGAGGGAGAAAGATTTGTTCGATACAATTCAATCCAGCTAAATTTCGTATAGCCTCTAGAGTGCCCACTTCGTCAAAATTGCAAAGTCGATTTCCTTCGTTGGCCGTGTTGCGATAGGCACCGTTGGCCCATTGGGCTGTCGCAGAGTAGGCATCAAAGTTGGCATCCAGCTGATTCTGTATAACCTCACGACTGGTCAGGTGTTCTCGAATCATGGCTGGAGTCATGCGTATCTCTTGCATATTTCCACCGGATGTGGCCAATCCAAAAGCGCAATCGGGATCGCAAAAAGTCGACGCGTCTCTTTGTCCCCGTACAAATTCGTGGGCTCGGCAGTAATTCAAATAGTTCGCCTCAATCTCGGCAAATCCTCGTCGGTCCTCGCGATAGTTTTGAGAATCTTGCATGTAAGAGGACAAAGCTTGAAGGCGACTGGGGGTGATAAAATCTCGGCAGGAAGATTCAAACTCGCTGCGCATGTTACGAATTGTGAGGGCATTGTATGTCCCGCCGTTGAAGCGAAAGGGCGATCCTTGAGACGTGCTAAAAATCGGGGAGGCACTGGTTGCTACCAGCTCCTGCATTGTGATTTGGTTGTCTGAAAATGCCTCAATGGCTGTGTTAAAATTGGTGATGTTCATATTAATAATCTCAGACCGTGAGCGGTTGTCCTGAAGTTGCGTGAGTAATCCGTCCAGCGCTCTTTGGGCCGAGCTTCCCTCGTAACGATCTCCGAGAGCGGCTTTCAGGCGTCTTTCTGTGTCTCTCAACTGGCGATAGGCCTGCGCGGCCCGAGGGCGGGTCAGTTGTCTGGTTTCGTCGGTGTTGGCATCACCCCAGCGGTACGGGGAATGGGCCTGGGTGTTGTACCACATGTTCTCATTAAAACAGTTCCTGTCGAAAGTACGCATATTGGCGGGGTTCTCTCCGTCAAAGGTAATAGGTGCAAACCTGTAAGGTGGAGTTTGGCTAACCCTCAACCCAGTGGTTGCGATCTCTTGCAGGCAACGTTGAGCTTGTCGGCGGCAGCGAGGATGTTCGAAACTTAACGGTGTGAAATTGTCGCGGCTGATATTACCACTGATGTCAGCGCTTATGGCATCGGACTGAGTCTCAAGTGTTGCATTGTCAATCCATCCAACCTCACCATCAGTGAATTCAACAAGACTCCATCCTCGCAGTTCACAATCTGGAGCTCGGCCAATGATACGAAACGTCCCCCTTCTTTGTGACTGCACAGGGTAATTTCTTCGGCCGACGGCTCTTGCAATTTCTCCCTGGCGTCCCCTTTGACCGACATCGCAGTGAGGAGGACTGGGATAGATCGATAGGGGCCGTGTGGCCCTTCTTGGTAAAAAACCATCGTCTTGGTAGACTAAGTTTTGCGGTGGGTAGGAGCCACGAGTGGGATCCCAACCGATGGCGTCTTGTAGAGCTTGTTGATTGTGTTCGAAAAAAACACCCATAAAGTTGGGGCGGGGTTCGCCACCGCGGGCCCGAGTGGCTTCGACCTGCTCTTCAGTGGCACCGATATTATAAAGAGTAATCAGCGCCGGGACATTTCCTTCGATGTTGATTCCTCGGTCGCCGTAGAAATCCTGATAGTAACGAAGAGTCGCAGCCACATAGTTCAAAGAATTAACGCCACTTCGCATGGCCGCAGCAATTTCATCCGAGCTTCTTACTGGGCGCCTTTCAATTTGAGCCGCCAACTCTTCCACCTTGATAGATGTTGAGGGGTTCACTTGTCCAACGCCGTAGCTCCAGTCCATGAGAACATTTATCTCTTCCAGATTGGCTTGTGCCAAAAAAGCTGTAATCTCTTCGTCAACTCCGACATTCATGGTGTTCTCACTAGCGATTGCGCCAGCAATGGCCAAGGGGCTTATATTATAAAGTCGAGCCACCGACTGAATTTCATCATTCACGTGAGAGAGGTAAGCAAGAATCTCAGGTTCAGGAGTGCGTGCATTTCCTTGGGCGTCAAATACAGTCTGGCAGCCATCGGGATCGTAGGTACAAAGTTGCTCACGAGTCGTTGGTGTGGCAACGGCAAGGGTGTTGAAAATCCAGAAAATTGAGAGGATATAGACTTTTCCCATACGTTGAGTTTAATATAAGGAATGGCAAAATGGTTGTGCATTCTCATTTTTCTATGCTTGATACCAGTCTCCGGATTTGCGAATTGTCCGGGTAAACCATGGCCAAAGTCGCGGAACTTGCAAACCACAGCACTTTATCAAGAGTTAGAGAAACAAGAGAAAAGTGAAGTTCTGCAGTATGTTCTCTACGATATCAACAATAGAAAAAAACTAAACATGGTGGCACCCCTTCTCCAATACTTAATACTAGGGGAGATGGAGAGGCCGAAAATTGGATTTTATAAATTGCTTGGTGAAATGAGTCTGGGAAAAAAGCACAGTCTTGCGACCCAGGTTGAGCGTTGGCCCCGCCGCCTTCCAGTTAAAAAAGTGGATAGAAATTTACTCTGTCGTCTTTATTCAGCCTTTCAAAGACTTTAATAAAAATCATTCCCTGGTTTTTATTCCAATCCGAATCTACAATGAGTTTATGAAATATTTTGTTTTTTCTCTTTTGTTTTCATATGGCCTGAAAGCTTGGTCGATCGATCCCTATGCTTGTGCGACGACATCGGATTGTGTGAAAGTGTACTCTGGCTGTGGTCGCTACGGAGCCGCTCACCGAGACCATGCAAAGCGGATCAGCGAAAAGGCTCGCAAAAATGACGCTGATTCTTTTTGTATGATGCCATCTAAAGAAGTGGTTGAGGCTGAGAAAATGGCCAAACCGACCTGTAAAGATAAAAAATGCCAGCTGATTCCGTCCAATTGATTTTTCGATGAAGCCAGGTGTTATTTGCAATTAGGCCTTCAGCCTTGTTGTGGCTTTGTTACAATACAATAATGAAATCGATCGTACTTATCTGTATTCTGCTTTTTGGCGCCCAGGCTTGGGGAATAAACTATTTTCGTTGCGACACAACCAAAAATTGTGCGAAAGTTTACGGCGGCTGTGGCCGCTATGACTCTGTCCATCGTCGTTATAAAGAACTCTATGAAGCTAAGGCGCGAGAAGGTGACAAAGTGTCCAATTGTTTGGCACCGACCGAGCGAGACAAACGAATCAAGCACCAAGGAATTCCCATTTGTAAAAATCAAAGGTGCGGCCTGAAGCTTCCGCCGAAACAATCGACAGAAGAAAATCAAAAAGCCGCTTGAAAAATAAACAGGGATTGCATAGAACTTAGAAAAAATTGGGGGTTCCATGAAATACTTGTTCTTTGATACTGAAACCACGGGTCTTCCCAAAAACTTTCGAGCTCCCTATACCGATTTAGACAATTGGCCACGGGTTGTGCAGCTGTCTTGGTTGATTTCAGAAGATGGGGAGATAATTAAAGAATCCGATAATATTATTAAAGTCGATTTTCCGATCCCTGAGGAAAGTGCTCGAGTCCACGGAATTACCAACGAAGTCAGTCAAGAAAAAGGCATCCCATTAGATAGTGTTTTGAATGAAATTCGCAACGACATCGATCGTGTCGACTTTTTGATCTGTCATAACTTAAGTTTTGATATGGCCATTCTTCAGTCCGAACTGTTACGTGCCGGCAAAGACCACGAGATCTCCACCGGCCAATTTTGCACGATGAAATCGTCTGTGGATTTTTGTAAGCTTCCTGGACCTTATGGTTTTAAATGGCCGAAGTTGGAAGAACTCTATCAAATTTGCTTTCAAGAAAAGTTAGAAAATGCTCACGATGCCATGGTTGATGTGAAGGCCACATTTCGTTGTTTTAGTAAGCTAGAAAAAGATCAAATCTTTCAGTTAAGAAAATAAGCCACCCAAGCCGCCTGTTTACTGGTCGAGGCTTACAATAGAATAATTTTGATGTTTCACAACGACTGCTTATGGCAGAGGTCTTAGGGCTAGGAATTTCACTAGTCTTTACGTAAGACATGGTCGGGGCCAATCTACAGTAGGGCCTGATGATGGCATACTGAGCCCATGTCTCAAATTTTCAAAAATATCTTGTGTTCGCTATTTCTTTTACTACTAATCTCCGCTTGCTCTGAAGAGCCCAGTTTGTATCAAGGTTTGGGTCCAGAGGAAGATGGTGTCCTGGCTATTGAAATTCCAGAGAATGATGAAGCCGCTGAGCTTCCAGAAAGACACAGCCTGAAAGACACTCTTACAACGGAAGAAGAAGACCTCGTGGATGAGTGGCATGAGGGTGAAGTCGAGAAACTCAGTTTTGTTGTTATTGATGTCGACAGTAACAAAGTGATTAAAAGCTATTTCGCTGACCAGCCCCAGAGATTGGCCTCTGTTTCAAAAATTCCTGTGGCGTTAACAGCTCTTGAGAATGTCAGAAATGTTGAAGTTCCTAAAGTGCAAAGAATGTTGAAGATTAGCAATAATGGTGAGGCGTCTCGCTATGTGCGTTTGGGAGCCAAAGCCCTGAATGGAACCATAATTCCCACACCTCACTATCCGCAGGCTCATAGCTGTCCCGATGAGTTTTTAAATGACCAACCGGCGGCAGAGGTGGTTTTTGACTGGGTGAAATCAGAGCTTCCCAATGTGGATTGGGCGGGTGCCAGTTTAAATGATGGAGCCGGTTGCCACTACGATAACTTTATGACTCCATTGCAGGTGACCAAAATTTTACAGTTCGCCGACTCAATGGGAAAGGTCTATGACGGTAAAGACTTTGAAGATTTGCTGTCGATAAATGGTGTCGATGGAACCTGGAAAAATAAAAACCTAGAGCATAAGGGTTATATTTTTGCAAAAACCGGCACTCTAAACCCCAATGCCAATCTGTCTGGTTATTTCTATGCCAAACGCGATGGTGCCTTTGTGAAGCACTATTTCAGTATTTTTGTTAACAAAAAAGGTCCGGGCGAGTATTCCATAAAGGCTCGTAAACTGATTGAGGGCTTGATGCGCTACTGGATCAATTACTACTCCGAAAACACCGGTCAACCGATCACCGATTTCTAATGCAAGAACAATGGTAGATAGGCCTGCTGGCGTCTTTTTTGGGGGCCGTTGAGTTGACAGAGTCCCAGGCGATGCAGGTCCAGTGATGTTGAAACCCGAGGGTGTTTGCGCACCGTTTGCCAAACCTCTCGCATTCCCATCGACCAACGGATATCATCAAAGGCAATGATTGCATTCGGGCTGGCGTGCTCAAGCATAATCTGAAAAAGCGAAAGAGTGTCTTGCTTCTCATGATCGCCATCAATAAACACAAAATCGACCGACTGCAAAGACCGAATGGTTTTTTTGATCTCGTGAAGTCGATACTGATTTCGAACATTAACATTTTCTAAATTCAACTGTTTAAGAACACGATTGGCCGTCGAGCAAAGAATCGGATTGATTTCAAAGGTGTGGAGCTCGGCCGGCGAATTTTTTGGTAGGGCCATAGCCATGTAGGCTGAGGAAAATCCCAGACAAGTGCCAATTTCAATTCCATTGCGCATCTGCATTTTTTCGATGATGTTGTGGAACAATGACAGCCACTGCCAGCTGCAGCCCCAGGAGTTGGCCTCGATGATCCAGTCAATCTCGGATTCACTGCGATCGGAAAACACCTCTGTCGATCCTCTTTGTCTGATTCGGTTTCGCAAAGTCTCGATATGACGAAACTTTTCGTAGTAACTGGGGCGGCTGAGATCAGTCAGCCATTCGTTGACGATTTTAAAAAGCGGATTGTTTTTTCTTTGCACGGCCAGCGGCGGAGTCAGGAGACTGCGGGAAATGGATTTAGAAAGCGATTCAACAATTTGGTTTTTCTTCATTCCTACTAATCATGATAAATAAAAAAACAGGAATTCCCAGAAAAAAATCAACGCAAAAAAAAACCTCTAGCAAAGGCCAGAGGTTTTTGTATTTTTAAAAACAGTGGAAAGGCAGTTTAGTTGCCCATTCCAAAGGTTGTTACCGCTTCAGCAGCAGCGTTCAAATTAAGAATTCCGCCCGAAACAGTTTCATTTTCGAACTGACGAGTTTTGGTAACGGTTTCCATGATCATTCTCTTCATCTCAAGAGCAGCGGCGGCAGGGTCTTCTTTGTAAAGATCAGACAAAGGCTTTGAGGCGATGCTGTTCAAAAAGGCTACGGCACCAGCCACATGAGGTGTGGCCATAGACGTTCCGGTCAGGCGACGTGTCGAGTTTCCAGAGTAAGTGGACAGGATCTGAGTACCAGGAGCGGCAAGATCGATGGCTGTGGTTCCGTAACCAGCGCTGGCGCGAGTACCATTGGATTGGTTATTGGTAACAGCCATAATATAAGGGCTGTCACAACCCGTGGGAACATCGCCGACTTGGTCAATGTTTACGCTTCTGTTAGCTGTGGCAGCTGCAGAAATAATTCCAACTTTACCCATTTCATTATAAATATCATTCCAAGCGGGATACTCACCAGAGTTACAGTCCGCGAAATCGATTCCAAAACTGGAGTTTGTAGAAACAATGTTAGCCCCTTTGGCACCATCAGTTTCTAGCCAAAGTGTCTTTTGCTCTAAGATGTAACGGTAAGCATTCAATACGATGGATGTGTTTCCAGAAGATCCGGGAACGTTCATGATTTTGACATCCCAGTTCACACCAGCCACTTGGTTTTGGTTGTTACCACGAGCGCCAACGATTCCTGCAACATGGGTCCCGTGAGAGCTGGACTTCTGCTGACCAGAGTTCGTATAGCCATTCCAGCCGTTCATATCGTCAATGTATCCGTTGCCATCGTCATCAATGCCGTTGCCAGCAATTTCTTGCTCATTCACCCAGATATTATCAACAAGGTCGGTGTGAGTGATTTCAACTCCACCATCAACGACGGCGACAACAATGTCGTTATCGTTAAGGTCTTTTCCACCTGTACCGTAAGTCATCCAGGCATTGATGGCATCGATTCCGAAGTTGGTCTCGCTTAAACCCATGGACCATTGGTCTCCGAAGTCGGGATCATTAGGACCATTCTCAACATCTTCCGTTTGAAGTTCTCTTTGCGTCACTTTGTGATCAACCTGAGCATACTCAACATAAGGATTGTTGCGAATTTCGGCTAAAAGGTTAGACATGTTCATCATTGGATTCGGCTGAAGTAAGTGAATGTTCATATCGGGAATGATGGGTGACTGAGCCATCACGGCCTGCTGAAACCCAAGACTGCGAAAATTCACATCTCCTTTGAACTTTACAATTATGTTTTGTGCATCCACCGATTGAGAATTGGTGTTTGCGAAGTCGTCGAAACTGCTCGCCATGACTTGGCTAGACAGTAATAAAGCGATTATGGCAATCATTGCTTTCATATGTATTCCCCCCACGTGATTCAGGCTCTTCATTGACCCTGAACTGGACTCGACCTTTGTCGAATGCCAACTGAGCAAAAATTGTTACGCGAACGGTCCACTTTGAATAGTGAAATGTACCAACAACGCATTGTTCATTACGTTTTTTAATGGGGGCCTATCTGTAATAACGATACATAATGTGTGGATAAAGGACCTAAGTTACTGAATTCCTGTAGCGCTCTGTTAAGACTCTGTCATGAAATGAAACGAAATGTTTTAGGTTTTGTCTAAATTGTGTTCGTCTCGTGATGATTTCCTATTTTTTCTGCGAAATATCCGAAAACCTGTTTCACCTTGAGAGTATGTCCCTTTTTACCTCAGTTCAATGTCGTCGATGGCCGATAGTACAGACGTATGAGGAGGGTCGGTTGACGTTTTGGCAGAAGCCCTTGGGCTTGGTTTTTTTCATTGTTATTGGTGGCAACACAGCTTGTGTTGGTCCAACCACGCCGTTTGGAGGCTTGGAATCAGTCAATGAGGTCAGCCCGCAACGTCAACCCCAGTCCGAAAAAGAAAACGAAAAGAAAAAAAGTTCTCAATACAAAATAAAATTTCATCCACAGCGCCAAGTTTTGCACGATAAGACGGATTTCTCGGTTGAGATTCAAAGCAGTCGGCCACTGGATGACGAAATCAACATCAAAATTTCCTACAATAATATAGACGTAACCAAAACATTTTTGAAGCACTCTCATTTGCACCGTAGTGCGGACGGGCAGACTTTAATTTATGTTTTTAATGATATGCGTTTGAAAACTTTGGATATGAACCATATCAAAGTGCAAATCGTTGATAAGCAAGGGCAAGGTTTGGTGACTAAATTTTTCCGTGAGCCCGAATGCTCCATGGAGCAGCCAGCGAAACTGGCCCACTTGGGTGAGTTTCATGCTCCTGAAAATTACATCGGTATGATCGAGCGCCTATCGGCAGAGGCGGCAACCAATCCTTCATTTTTAGCCGGTGTTGTCGCCCAAGAGTCTGGCTTTAATCCAAAAGCTGTAAGTTGGGCCAAAGCTATTGGCTTAACCCAGATCACTCCACTGGCGGAAGAGCAGGTGATCACCTCCATTGATCACTGGCCTCGCTATCCTGGTATCAATGATTTATCCTATTTTACTTTAAAATCAAAAATCGTTTTAGGAGAGATTGATCGTGAAACCGAGTGGCGATTGAATCCTCAAAAATCATTAGTGGGGGGCTTAACCTATTTTCAATACCTGCGAAAGTATTGGGAATTGGCAGGCAACAAAGAACTTGTCGACAGTCTTGGTGGAGACCGCGATAAAGTTCTGACTGAGTTGATCCTGGCCAGTTACAATTCTGGAGCCGCCCGAGTCAAAAAAGCCGTTATAGATAAGCAACACAAATGGAAGCAACATGAAAACCTGAAAGAGGCTGTTCGGTACCTGAAAAAGGTAAGCAGTTATTGTTATCACTACACTAAGAAAGAGGTGCAAGATGATAATGAGACCTAAACAGTTTTATTTGGCGTCCGTCGTTTTACTGATGCTGGCGCTGTCGTTTCCATTTCAGGTGATGATCTTATACGGACATCATTGGAGTGAAACCCAGGCGATTTTTTCAAAAATAACTTGGTTGAACTGGATGGTCATTGGCAGTTTTGCATTGGGAGCCTATTTCTACTTTCAGGCCTCTCGCTATATTATCTATTTGGCGCCTTTAATTTTGGGCTTGGTTGCCTTCAATAATTATTTGGTTGGCAGTTTCGCTGGTGACTTTTCCCTGTTGCAAACAACGTTGGGAACCTTTGCCGTTGGAATTGTCTTTGCTCCCCTAGCTTTGCCTTCTTCGCGGGTGGTTTTAAAAGATCCAAAACGCCGTTGGTGGCGCCGCTCAAAGCGACACAATAAACGTGTCTCGGCCACCCTCAATCCCTATGTCGGTGATATGCTGCATGTTCAAACCTTTGATATCTCCCAATCTGGAGCCTTTGTTTGCCTTGATGAGGGAATGACTGAGGTTCCCAAAGTTGGTGACACGGTTCGAGTCAGTTTCAATGTGAACTCGATGAAGAAAATTCGTTGTGAAGCTGTGGTCGTAAGAATTGCCGATGCCCGAGGTCACTACCCACGTGGAATGGGACTCAAATTCACTCAAATCGATCGCAATCATGAAAAAAGCTTCGACCGCTTTTTAAACTCATCCGATTGCAGTCACTAGGATGAATGCCAGACGCTGAATTATTGGTTCTGAATAAAGGACTGCAATTGCTGAAGAAGCGATTGCGCATAATGAAAGTTTGGATTGATCTCCAGACTTCTTCGCAAATGAGTCAGTGCTTTTTCATAGTTTTGTTTCTGGATATAAACGCGGGCCAAGTTGTAGTGAGTTTGGGCATAGATATCCGAAACCGCAATCGCCTTTTTGTAGTGAGTGATAGCTTGGTCAAATTGCTTGGCTTCGCTAAAAGCCATAGCCAGGTTATTGTGAACCCGAGCCGTTCCCTTACTGTATTGTAAAATATTCTGGTAAAAAGTGATGGGAGTGGCCCAATCCCTATTGCGCAAATGAGTCAGGATCGCTAACGACAGACTGCTTGAAAGTAAGAGACTCAAGCCGACCCACCGGGCCTGTTGATTATGGGACTTCCATAGTTTTTCCACAAGCTTGCCAGCGACGATAAAGACACCGATCGATGGAAGGTAAAGCCAATGCTCTAAAATAAAAGAATTTACGGGAACCAGAATTCCCATCATCGGGACAAAGGCGATAAAAAACCAAAGCCAAGAAAACAGTGGCCATTTCAGACCTTTCTTGCAGTAACACCCGACAGCGATCCCAAAAGAGACGACCACGATAAGACCTCCTAAAATGACAGCAAAGCTGGAGCCATCAGTGAAAACGGGAAAGTCTCGCTCCATGTGTAAGTTTGTCGGGTAAAAAAGAATTTTTAAGTACTCTGGGAGCGTCGCTAAATATGTGTAAACGCGGTACAAAATATTTTCGGTGTAGACGTTGGTTGTCTTATAAAAGTCGTAGGTGTTGTTGAAGTTGAGTACGGTTTTTCGCAACACCATGTAAATGCCCGCTGTCAGCCAAAACGGAAGACTGGGCCAATGAGTGCGCCAATGCCAAGGCTTTGCTTGCGAAGCCTTTAGTGCCAGAACCAACATAATCAAAGGGGGGGCAACAATCATAGCCTCTTTTGATAGGAGAGATAAGACAAACAGAATCCAAGCCAAAAATAAAGATTTCCATTGGCGTTTAAAATCAGCCAAAGGCAAGACCCACAGAGCCAAGAGAAAGAACAGCAGCCCCATAGGATCGGCTGTGCCACTGATGTAGCCAATGGCTTCAACGTGAGTCGGATGGAGAGCCCATAGCAGGCTTGTGGCCCAAGCCCAAGGCCGCGATCCAAACAGGCGAATCAAAACCACAAAGAGCATAAGACTATTGAGAAGGTGAAGAATGATATTGCCAGCATGAAAGGCGGTTTTGCTATAGCCAAAGGCTTGAAAAATGAAAAGATAATAGATGTTTTGGGTGGGGCGATAAAAGTTGTCGACGCCTCCAAAACCAGCCGTCGAGTTGGAAATCAACATTTTGGGCAAATGTTCAAAACTTCGAAGGTAGGTGTTTTTTTCAATGAGAAACTCATCATCCCACACGAAGTCGTTGTTGAGACAATTGAGGTAGGCAACAACAACAGCCAAGGTAATGGTGAGAGCAGGTAAAAGTTTTTTAACAGTCATTTTTTAAAACGTTCAGACAACAGCACCCAAAGTGCTTTCACTCCGTCGCGCCACGAGATTTTTTTACCCTCATCGACCGAGCGAGGTTTATAGGTGACGGGTTTTTCAACGATTTCGATTTTTCTTTTTAAAATCTTAGCGGTAATTTCGGGTTCCCAAGCAAAATCGTTATGTGAGAAGCTTAGGTCTTTGAAAATAGAAGCATGAAAAAGCTTGTATCCGGTGGCCTCATCGGTCAATTTCGAGCCAAACAAAATATTGGTGAAATAAGTGACGGCGAGTCCTCCCCAGTAGAACATAAGTGTGGAATGCTCCCTGTCTTTTTTATTGAGGTTGCGCGATCCATAGACAACTTTTGTGTTCTCGGTAAAAGGAGGAAGCAGGCTTAAAATATCATCGGGGTCATATTCAAGGTCAGCATCCTGGACGACCAGAATTTCACCTGAAGCCTTCGCTATGGCTGTTCGAATGGCGCCGCCTTTGCCCAGATTTTTTTGTCGTACCAGATGAATGGGGAGCGTGGGGTTGAGGGCGATGAATTTTTCTACCTCCTCTGACGAGGAGTCCGTCGATCCATCGTCGACAACTATAATTTCGAAACTCTCATTGATTAAGGCTTTTTTAACTTTATTAAGAATAAAAAGAATCGACGCCGCTTCGTTGAGCATGGGGATCAGAATCGACAGTCGATACGCATACTCTGAGGGATGCACCTTGCGGAGAGCTGTCATTGCTAAGAGGCCTCTCTAATTTTTCGACGCGACACAAACTCTCGAATAAGTTTTTTATAGCGAGTGTCGAGATTGATAAATTGCAAACCGATGTGAGTGTCTTCGGCGAGATAGACACATTCAGCTTTCGCCACCACGGGTCCGATATTGACCAAAACAATTGTTATTAACAGATGATCGCCCTTTTGAATGGGTTGGAGATTAGAATCTTTGGCGATCAGGGCACCGCCTTCACCCAATTGCAGGCAAGGAACTAAAGTCATAGTGCCATCGTAAAGGGCGCCAACGGTTCCTTCAAACTTTCTACGGGGAGCCTTTCGGCGAAACTCTTTTTCCATAAGTTCTTATCGTCAAAAAATGAGGCATTCTTAAGAAATTTTAAAGGGTTAGGCTCAAGTCCAAGTCCTGAGGGAAAGCCTTTTGTCGGGGTTTTAAGAACGAAAAAAGCCAGCGCGGGCGCTGGCTTTTCAAATAGCAATAATTGCTGGGGAAAATTAGGAGTTTAAAGCCTTATTCATAGCCACAGTCAAGCGGCTGATCTTGCGGGCCGCTGTTTTGGCGTGAAATTTCCCTTTTGTTGCCGCTTTATCAATGGCGCTGGAGTATTTGCGAAGAGTGGCTGTGGCCGTCTCTTTGTCTTTGGATGCGATCGCCTGACGAACTTTTTTCTCAAGCTTACGGATCGCCGACTTCATTTGTTGGTTGCGATCTCTACGAACAATAGCCTGGCGCGCGCGCTTTTTTGCTGATTGAATATTTGCCAAGGGTAAACCTCCAAGATAACTTATGAACATGTGGTGATAACGGAAAAGACGCTATAAGACAAGCTCTTTCCTACAAAGGATTTTCATTGGATCAGTCGGCTCAGAAGCAACAACCTCGAAGCACCGCCGGATCAGCCCTCTTGTTTGGGTCTGGCACTCTAACTAGCCGAATATTGGGGCTTTTAAGGGACTCTCTGATTTTTGCTTATCTTCCCATTGATATGAAAGATGCCTGGCTGGCGGCCTTCCGTCTACCCAATTTTTTCCGCCGTTTTCTGGGTGAAGGGGGGCTGGCGGTCAGTTTCATCCCGATTTACGTTTCACTGATAAAAAAAGGCGACCCCGACGCTCAGAAACGTCTGACCGATGGTGTTTTCACCCTGTTGATGGGCTTGGTGATTTTACTCTGTGGGGTGACGTTTTTGTTGATGGACCAGATCGTGCCATGGTGGCTCAGTGGGGATGGGTTTACCGATATTCCGGGTAAGATTGATATGACCATTCTGATGGGAAAAATCATGATCTTTTTCCTATTTTTCGTCACCTTGTTTGCCTACTTCATGGCCTTGCTTAATAGTCACAAGCAATTTGGCTATTCTGGGTTTGCCCCTTTGTTTTTGAATCTATCAATCATTGCGGGTTTATGGTTCTTCAAAGACACCTCAAATATTGTTGAAGCGTCGGCGGCGGCGGTTGTTGTCGGGGGACTTTTGCAGGCTTTGTTTTTACTCCCCTCGATCATTCGCTTGAAAATCACCCCAAAAATTTCACGGCGGCCTTTAAATCCTGAAGTTAAAAAAGTTCTGATGAAGTTTCTTCCGGCATTTTTTGGAGTCGGAGTTTTACAAATTCTTAATTTAGTGAATGTTTATTTTGCCAGTCGTTTGCAGGGGGCGGTTTCCTATATGTATCTCGGGGACAGATTGCTCGAACTTCCTCTGTCATTGATCGCAGTCAGTCTTGGCACCACTCTGTTGCCAACCCTTTCCGATTATTGGAGTCAGGGAAAAACGGAGACCTTCATGCATTCGGTATCAAAACATCTGAGTCTGTTCTATTTTTTAGCGATCCCTGCCGGGTTTGGTTTTTGGTTTCTGGGTGTTGATATTATTGACGTGCTTTTTCAAAGAGGTGAGTTCACCGGTCGAGAAGTGGCCATCGTCGCCGTGATTTTAAAGATCTACTGTCTGACACTGATTGCGGCGGGATCTTTAAAGATTCTGAATCAAGCCTTGTATGCCTCGGGCGACACCCGGACTCCAGCCGTCATTAGCTTCATTGGACTGATTTTGCATTTGTTAATGGCGCCTTACCTGATGAATCTTTATGAGCTCAACGGATTGATTGGTTCAACAGCCTTAGTCAGTCTTTTTAACTTTCTTTGTTGTTTGACCATGCTGCAGAAGCGGATTGCTTGGTTGAATTGGCGCCGTATAGGTCGCAACTCGATTCTCTGTTTTGTCGCTGCCTCAGCCATGGGTTTGTATCTTTTTGGAGTGAATCAACTCAATTGGAAGCAGGGGCGGTTCTTGTTGGATTTTCCGATTCTCATGTTGATTATCACTGGAGGTGGGTTGATTTACTTCTCACTTTCCGCAGTTTTCAAAGTCGACGAGCTTAGTTTTTTAGCAAGTAAGTTAAAAAAGAAGATTTAATTACAAACCACTCTTCTGAAAATATTACCCGCCATTAAAAAAAATCATAGGTGAATTTGTTTCTTATCCGCCTGTGTTTCTTTTGGCGCTCTTAATAAGCGTCTCTTATAGAGTGGATAAATTTCTGTGGATTGTCGAATTTTAACTCTGAATTGTACAACAGCGGCACAACATCAAAGGGGGGCTCGGTGCAGCGTCTATTAACGTACATGCTTTTGATCTCATCGGTGATACTGGCTGGGGGAGCCAGTGTCGCCGGTACCGAGTATCCTGCGACTTTTCAATCCGGACGATTTATTATTTCGACGTTGGCTCAGTTCGAGCAACGCAATGCTGAATTGCACCCGAACCTTGAGATAATCAAAACGCCGCTCGAATCAGTCGAATACAAAGATCAGAGCTACAATGGTTTCAAAATTTCCGCTGAAGGCGTCGAAAAGGGCAATAAAATTGTTCAGCTTATTACCTACGTTGAACTGCTTCCGGGACTATGGAAATTAATTTATGTCGAGAACAAAGTTTGTATTCGGTCATCCATTCTTGAAGATGGCGAGATGGTGCAAAAATGGTTCTGTGATGAAGATCCATTTCCAATCTCTGGCTTTCACGATCTCTTTTTAGTGACCGATGAGAATGTTGACATTGAAGTCATTCAGCCCGCCTTTGAGGAGCCCATTGAGCTCTATCAGAGTGAAGTCGAACCGGTTGCTGAAGCCAGCCTGATGAGCCTGGCCGACCTCAAGCAAGCCTTGGCACAAGTGGGCAGCACGATGGAGCATCAAAGCACGCAGTATCAACCCGCCTTGCAGCCGGACGCCGCGCCTCAACCGGCCGTTGAAATTTACGTTGAGGGAACGATCGAGGGCGACAAAACCGTCAAGCAAACCTTTACCTATGTCGTTGATGGCGACATGTTAAGACTAAAAGAAATTGATGGTGTGATCTGTTGGTATGTTGAGTCTTTGCAAAAGGAAATCTGTGATCCGGTCTATGTGCCAACGCCGGCGTCGTCGGTGCCCATGGAACTGCTTAATCACGAGCAATTGACCGGGGCGGTGAGCGGAGAGGGTGTCACCTCGGAATCCCAAGAGGTCGCGAAGAGTCGACAGTGTGGTGCTTTGCAAACTCACTTTGCAACGATTCTGAAAATTCATTTTGAAAGAAGTCTGTTCGACGCTTCAAACCCCGAGGAATTCGAGCGCTTTATCGTTAACTTTCCGGATACAGCCGATCCGATGGGACTTCTATTGACCGAACAGGACAAGCAGCGCCTGCTTTCCGATTTTCAGTCGCATCCCGACTATCAAGAGCGAAGGGCCGATCTTATTGAACAGTTTAAAGCTGGGCGCCTCGGTGACTGCGGCTGGTTGGTCCAATTCATGGAGGCACTTAAAGGCGAACTCTTGCAGAAAAGCGCAGAAGTCTTTCAATTTCTAGGGACGGTTGAGGCCAATAACTACCAAATAGAGAATTTAAGTGAAGACAATCTTTCGCCTGTACAAATTCGGGTCTTGGACAAATTACCTCAAGTCGCGCCGCCAGCATTAAAATCCATCCGTCCGAAAGCGGCGGTTGATGTGGCCTTGGGACGAATAAAAACTTATATCCAGCGAACCCTGGCGAGAACCTCTGATCTTGAACAATTCACTGTTTCGGCAATGGCGCAACAGGATGATTACTCAACAATGATACCGGTGGCTGGGGAGATTGCTGGAACTCTTCATGGTCACCAAGAAAAGAAGTACTTTGGACTGTCTGTAGAAACCGGGATCAGCCAGAACCATTATATTGTTCGACTGCATCCTGCTGCCCAGGCCCAGGGATTAC